>NZ_CP049742.1:1592500-1892500 GCF_015482585.1 Mangrovibacillus cuniculi
TTTTTTCTTCATTAATACTATTATATTGTCGCAAATTGTCGTATTTATGACCAGAATCCGTAAATGTTACATACAAAACCCTCTCTACCTTACGTAGAGAGGGTTTCAATTTAAGCATTAGCTGCAGATTTTAAAGTGGACTTCTCTTCTTCCATCACACGTACAAACGTACCTTCATTGTATGGATAGCCCGCTTTTGTCATTTTGACTCTTACTAATTTTCCAATCATAGACTCATCAGCAGGGAAAACTACTTTTAAGTAGTTAGAAGTATATCCTTCGTATAAACCACTTTCTCCATCTTTTTTAAATTTCTCTTCTGGAATCACATCTACTACTTGATCTTCAAAACGTGAAGCATATTCTTTCGCTAATTGATTAGATAATTCAATTAGACGATGAACTCTTTCATTCTTCACTTCTTCATCAATTTGATCATCCATTCGTGCTGCTGGTGTACCAGTACGTTTAGAATAAGGGAATACATGTAATTCAGAGAAACCATGTTCTTGAATAAAGGTATATGTCTCCATAAATTCTTCTTCTGTTTCACCTGGGAACCCAACGATAACATCAGATGTAATCGCTAAATCTGGTAATGCTTTTTTCAGTTTAGTTAATCTTTCTCCGAAGAATTCCATCGTGTACTTACGTCTCATACGTTTTAACACTGTATTGGAACCTGATTGCAGTGGTATGTGTAAATGATTAACCACAATGTTAGATTGTTCTAAAACATCAATCACTTCATCTGTTAATTGACTAGCTTCAATAGAAGAAATACGTAATCGTTTTACACCTTCAACATTTGCTTCAATATCACGTAGTAATTGCGCTAAGTTATAATCTTTCATGTCTTCACCGTAACCACCTGTGTGAATTCCAGTTAAAACAATTTCTTTATAACCAGCATCAACTAGTTGTTGCGCTTGACGAACCACTTCTTTTGGGTCACGAGAACGCATTAATCCACGAGCCCAAGGAATGATACAGAAAGTACAGAAGTTATTACAACCTTCTTGGATTTTTAAAGACGCACGTGTACGATCCGTAAAAGCAGGAACATCCAGTTCTTCGTACACTCTGTTCTTCATGATATTTCCTACACCATTGATAGGTTGACGCTCTTGTTTATATTGCTCGATATACTCAAGCATTTTCACACGATCTTGCGTTCCTACAACAATATCGACACCTGGTATTGCCATAATTTCTGCAGGTGAAGTTTGTGCATAACAACCTGTTACACATATAACTGCGTCTGGGTTTTTACGAATCGCACGACGAATAACTTGTCTACTTTTCTTATCACCCGTGTTTGTTACGGTACATGTATTGATTACATATACATCAGATGCTGCTTCGTAATCAACTCTCTCGTAGCCATTTTGTTTAAATAGTTGCCAAATCGCTTCAGTTTCATAGTGGTTTACTTTACACCCAAGCGTATGGAATGCTACTGATGGCATTTTGTTCACCTCTCTAATTCTAGCTTATAAGATAGCGCACTTAATGCATAAAGCGGCGCTGTTTCTGCTCTAAGTATTCGTGGTCCAAGTGCACAAGCTACAAACCCTTTGTTTAGAAGCTGTGTCACTTCTTCTTCTGTTAGTCCACCTTCTGGTCCAAACACCATCATAACAGAATTTGACGACTTCATCGATTGTAAAACTGTGGAAAAATTAGTTGTGTCTCCTGATCTAGCTTCTTCTTCATACGCAACTATTTTATGGGTATACTCATCAGCAAGTTGAAGTAATTGTTTTAACGTGACAGGAGAATCCACATTAGGAACGACTTGTCGATGAGATTGCTCTGCTGCTTCACTCGCAATCTTCGTCCATCTCTCGACTTTCTTATCACCCTTCTTTTCATCCCATTTAACAACAGATCTCGCTGCCTTAAGTGGAATAAATGAATGTGCACCTAGTTCTGTTCCTTTTTGAATAACGTATTCCCATTTATCGGCTTTCACTAGCCCCCAACCACTGAAACAGTAACAGGTAGCTCTACTTGTTCCTGTATTTCTTTGGTAAGAGTAAATAGAGGTGGATTCGTTTCCGCATTTGTTAGGGTGTAGATACCTGTTTTCTTATCAGTAAAAACAAAGTAACAGCTATCTCCTTCTTTCATCCTCATCACACGAATCATGTGATGAAGTTGGTCTTGTGACAAAGAAGACTCTTGAAATTGTTTCATCGGGATATCAAGAAAATATCGTTGCATCAGTTACTCTCCTTGTTTCTTTGCGATAATAGCTACCCAATCTTCCATCGTTAATACTTCTTCGATATCAAACCCAGCACTTTCTACAGCAGCTTTAACCTCATCTTTTTTCCCATTAATAATTCCGGAAGAAACAAAGTATCCACCAGGTTTCACTAGACGTCCAACATCATCTGTGAAACGTAAAATAACCTCTGCAAGGATATTTGCTACAATGACATCCACTTGTTCTGTTACACCTTGTAGTAAATTCTTTTGCGCTACGGTTACTTGATTGGCTACATGGTTTAATTCAATGTTTTCTTTCGCTGTTTTTACTGCGACTTCATCCAGATCATATGCATCTACGTGCTTTGCGCCTAACTGCGCTGCTGCAACAGATAACACTCCTGAACCAGTACCAACATCAATCAACATGTCACCCTTTTTAACCGTACGCTCAAGAGCTTGAATACACATAACAGTTGTCGGGTGCGTTCCTGTCCCAAAAGCCATACCTGGATCTAATTCAATAATTAACTCATCACTACTTACTGGAGTGTACTCTTCCCAAGTAGGGACAACAGTAAATCTTTCCGAAATTTTTACAGGGTGGTAATATTGCTTCCATGCAGTTGCCCAATCCTCGTCGTTCACTTCTGTAATTGTCACTACATTTTTCCCGATATCAATTTGGAATTCTTGTAGATTTGTAATATTTTGCTTAATTTCTTCTATTGTTTCTGTTAAGAAACTAGTTACAGGAAGGTATGCTTTCACATACACCCCCTCCGAAGGGTAATCTTCCTTTTGGAGCTGATAGATTTCACCGAACTGGTCCTCGCGCTCCTTCGTTAATTCCGTTGGGTCTTCAATTACTACCCCACTCGCTCCTGCTTCGTGCAAGATATTTGAAATTGGTTCTATTGCCTCATTTGTTGTATGAACCGAAAGCTCAGACCACTTCATTACTACCAGCTCCTTCTACTTATTCACCTTTAAATGCACGTTTGACACGGTCAAAGAAACCTTCATGTTGTTCTTCCACTGTTTCTCCTGTAGCATCTCCAAATTCTCTTAATAGTTCTTTTTGTTTCTCTGTTAACTTAGATGGAGTAACGACTTTTACAATAACAAATTGATCTCCGACTCCATATCCTCGGACATTAGGAATACCTTTTTCTTTTAAGCGGAAACGTCTACCGGTTTGCGTTCCAGCTGGTACTTTTAACATGACATGTCCATGGATAGTAGGAACCTTAATTTCATCTCCAAGTGCTGCTTGCACAAATGTAATAGGCATTTCGCAATAAACGTCATCACCATTACGCTCAAAGAAATCATGTTCACGAACAGAGAAAACAATGTATAAGTCTCCAGGAGGTCCTCCGTTCACACCTGGTTCTCCCTGACCACTTAAACGTAATTGTTGTCCATCGTCTACTCCTGCTGGAATCTTCACAGAGATTTTTTTGCGTTTTGTTACTTTTCCTGCTCCACTACAAGTAGAACATTTTTGTTTTATATCTTTACCAGTTCCTTGACAGTGATGACACGCTCTTCTGTTGACAATTCGACCAAAAGGCGTATTCTGCTCTTGGTTTAATTGGCCAGAACCTCCACAATGTTTACAAGTTTCAGGTTTTGTACCTGGCTTCGCACCAGATCCATGACACGTATCACATGTTTCTTCACGTGGAATTTGGATTTCTGTATCCTTCCCAAATGCAGCTTCTTCAAATGTGATATCCATTGTATATTGTAAGTCTGCTCCTTGGCGAGGGGCATTAGGGTCACGACGACGTTGACCGCCACCTCCAAAAAAGGTGTTAAAAATATCTTCAAACCCGCCAAATCCACCGAAATCTCCACCACCAGCGCCACCAAAGCCTTGATTTGGATCAGTGTGACCAAAGCGATCATAATGCGCACGCTTTTGATCATCGCTTAATGTCTCATAAGCTTCTTTCACTTCTTTAAATTTATCATTAGCGTCAGCTGCTTTATTAATGTCCGGATGATATTGTTTAGATAATTTACGGTAAGACTTTTTAATCTCTTCTTTAGAGGCGTCTTTTCCTAGCCCAAGGACTTCGTAAAAATCTCTTTTACTCATAGATTAACACTCTCCCGTTTCGTTTCACATAACGATTATTGTAACAAAGCAATAGTAGTTGTGGCAATGTTAACGTTAGTTATTAGGTAAATTATTATCTATCATGGAAAAAGTCAAAGCCGCTATTCGACTTTGACTTTTCCGTTACTTCATCTTACTTTTTCTCGTCGTTTACTTCAGAAAATTCTGCGTCTACAACGTCGTCAGCTGCATTTTCTGCATTTCCTTCTGCGCCTTGTGCTGCCTGCGCTTGTTTTGCAGCTTCTTCATACAGCTTCATAGATAAGTTTTGTACGATCTCAGAAAGAGCGTCTTTCTTCGTACGAATGTCCTCTAGGTCATTCGCTTCAATAGCTGCTTTCAGCTCATCTTTCGCTGTTTCAGCTTTCGCTTTTTCTTCCGCATCTACTTTATCTTCTACATCTTTTAATGTCTTTTCTGTTTGAAATACTAATTGGTCAGCTTCGTTGCGTAAGTCCACTTCTTCTTTACGCTTTTTATCCGCTTCCGCATTATCTTCCGCTTCGCGTACCATACGATCAATCTCGTCATCTGATAATCCAGAAGAAGATTTAATCGTAATGTTTTGCTCTTTCCCTGTACCCATATCTTTAGCACTTACGTTTACGATACCATTTTTATCAATATCGAATTTCACTTCGATTTGAGGTACGCCACGTGGTGCTGGTGGGATATCCGCTAACTGGAAGCGACCAAGTGTTTTATTGTCAGCAGCCATCGAACGCTCACCTTGAAGCACGTGAATGTCAACTGCTGTTTGGTTATCTGCCGCAGTCGAGAACACTTGAGATTTTGAAGTAGGGATTGTTGTGTTACGGTCGATTAACTTCGTGAACACACCACCCATTGTTTCAATACCTAGAGATAATGGAGTAACGTCTAGTAGAACAACATCTTTTACATCTCCAGTTAAAACTCCACCTTGAATCGCTGCACCCATCGCAACTACTTCATCTGGGTTAACACCTTTATGAGGATCTTTACCAGTTTCGCGCTTAATTGCTTCTTGAACCGCTGGAATACGAGTTGAACCACCAACTAAGATGATTTTATCGATTTCAGATGGTGCTAGACCAGCATCCTTCATCGCTTGACGAGTAGGAGCCATTGTACGCTCTACAAGGTTTGCAGATAGTTCATCGAATTTCGCACGAGAAAGCGTCATTTCTAAGTGAAGAGGACCAGCTTCTCCTGCCGTGATGAAAGGAAGAGAGATTTGTGTAGAAGTTACACCAGAAAGATCTTTCTTCGCTTTTTCAGCTGCATCTTTTAAACGTTGAAGAGCCATTTTATCTTTACCAAGATCAATGCCGTTTTCTTTTTTGAACTCAGCAACTAGGTGGTCGATAATTACTTGGTCAAAGTCATCTCCACCAAGTTTGTTGTCACCAGCAGTAGAACGCACTTCGAATACTCCATCTCCTAATTCAAGGATAGATACGTCGAATGTACCACCACCAAGGTCATAAACAAGGATTGTTTGATCTTCATCCATTTTATCTAAACCGTATGCTAATGCAGCAGCAGTAGGTTCGTTAATAATACGCTCTACTTCAAGACCTGCAATACGACCAGCATCTTTGGTAGCTTGACGTTCCGCATCGTTAAAGTAAGCAGGAACAGTAATAACTGCTTTCTCTACTTTTTCTCCAAGGTATTCTTCCGCATATCCTTTTAGGTATTGAAGAATCATTGCAGAAATTTCTTGTGGAGAGTATTCTTTGCCATCCACCGTTACTTTATGGTTAGTACCCATATAACGTTTGATCGACATGATAGTGTTAGGGTTTGTAATAGATTGGCGTTTCGCTACTTCCCCTACTTGTTTCTCATCATTTTTGAACGCTACAACAGAAGGTGATGTACGGTTACCTTCTGGATTCGGAATTACTTTCGCTTCTCCGCCTTCAAGTACTGCTACGCATGAGTTTGTTGTACCTAAGTCAATACCAATAATTTTACTCATTTTTAATTACCTCCTTAAATTATATGTAATTTATTCATTTACTTTAACCATCGCAGGACGAATCACGCGATCGTGTAGTTTGTATCCTTTTTGGAATACTGCTGTTACCGTGTTTGGTTCAGCATCTGGTGTAGACTCTTGCATTACTGCTTGGTGTAAGTGTGGATCAAATGCAGCACCTTGCGCATCGATTTCTTCAACACCTTCACGTTTAAGGGCATCTTGTATTCCTCGATAAACCATTTCCATACCTTGAAGTAGAGATTGCGTTTGTTCGTTTTCCGTCTCTACTTGAAGAG
Source organism: Mangrovibacillus cuniculi (assembly GCF_015482585.1). Lineage (NCBI taxonomy): Bacteria > Bacillati > Bacillota > Bacilli > Caryophanales > Bacillaceae > Mangrovibacillus > Mangrovibacillus cuniculi. The sequence continues at coordinate 1,599,108 of NZ_CP049742.1, forward strand.
CACGTTCAAAGTTATCTAGGCTAGTTAAAAGGTCCGTAACTAAACTTTGTGCACGGAATTTTTTGTTTGCCTCTTCATCTAATTGAACACGACGTCGATAGTTGTCAAAGTCCGCACGAAGTCGAAGATATTTATTTTCAGATTCCTCTAACTTGGCAGTAAGCTCATTAGTTGAACCTTCCGTAGTTGTATCCTCTTCTACCTCTTCAGCGAATACCTCTTCCACAACCTCTTCTTGTGTATCTTGTTGAGTTGTTTCTTCTTGGTTTGTTTTTGCTTCGTTTGTCATGTTCTCACCTCCTTATAAAGAAATGCTGTAGGCGCGCGTTTAGCTGCGGCAGGGAACTTGGGAAGACCGAGGGCTTGTGCGTGAGGCACTGTCTTCTACGTTGGTGACGTGATGTCACCTGCACTTAGTAGAAGGTCCTTTATAATCTCCACCACAGGGCTTTCCGAGTTCACAGAGCAGTTGCGCACCGAAAGCTGGACACCTTCCGAAATGCTGTAGGCGCGCGTTTAGGCGCACCTATTGCATGTATCAGCTTTACTTATTTTTGATGAAAATTTGTTAAAGCTTTGGATAGGTCGTTTGTAAATAAATCTAACAAACTAATGACACGAGAGTATTCCATTCTTGTAGGACCTAGGATAGCAATCGACCCTACTGGTACTTGCCCAATGGAATAGGACGCAGTAATGATACTACAATCATCCATCTCATGTACACCCATTTCTTTTCCAATTTTCACATGTATACCGCTTGGTGTTTCCTTAAACAACTGAAGAATTCCTTCTTCTTTCTCCATCAATTCCATGATAGAGCGTAGCTTTTGGATATCATGAAACTCAGGTTGAGATAGAATATTTGTTTTACCACCAAAGAAGACTTTTTTGGAGCACTATCTTCCATTGAATACGTAAGTCGATCAATAATAGTTTCAAATTGATTAATTTGATTCTTTAGGAAGAGTGCTAGCTCTTTATACATATAATCTTTTAATTGGTGAAGAGGGATATTTCGCAATTTATCATTAAATAAACGAACCATTACCTCTAAGTTTTCCCAGTTCAGTGAGCTTGGGATTGTTACTGTATGATGCTCTACATGCCCCGTGTCCGTAACAATCATTGCTACTGCAGTATTCTCTGTCAAAGGGACTAATTGTAAACTTCGAAATTTATGTTTTTTCAGGGCTGGACCAAGAACGATGGACGTATAGCTAGTTAAGTCAGAAAGAATGGATGCTGACTTTTGTATGACTTGTTCGGTCTCATATATATGATCGTCAAATACCGATCTGACTCTTTCCACCTCTAATGGATCTAATGAGCCAGGAGATAAGAGATGGTCTACATAGTACCTATAACCCTTTTCTGAAGGCACACGACCTGATGACGTATGCGTTTTTTCGATCAACCCAAGTTCCTCTAAGTCTGCCATCTCATTTCTGATGGTGGCAGAACTAAAAGATAGTTGTTCCTTTTTTGATAATGCACGTGAACCTACTGGTTGGGCAGAACGAACGAAGTCATCAACGATAACTTGCAAAATTAAAAGCTGACGTTCTGTTAACACATTCATCACCCCTGTTAGCACTCTTTTGTGTTGAGTGCTAAATCTAAGAATAAATTATCAAAAACCATACCATCTGTCAACGATGTTGCATAAATCTCTTATTCAATTACGCCAATAAATTTTTCAAACACTTGATTCCCTAAAAACCTTCCCTTGTCAGTAAGTCGGACACCAACTTCATCTGATTGAAGAAGTCCTTCGCCTATCGCTTCCTCTATTGGAGAATGAAACACGTCTACCAGTTGCACACCAAATTTTTCATAAAATCTAGCTGCACTGACACCTTCCACTTTTCTTAAACCGAGGAACATCTCTTCTTCCATTCTTTCTACTCTTGTTACTTCATGCGTATGGTTTGTTGGTCTATTCCCGTTTTCCACCGCTTTAATATATTGGTTGACAGGTCCGATATTTGAAAGTCGTTTACCCAATTCATACCCATGTGCACCTGCTCCTAAACCGATATATTCTTCATTATCCCAATAAACTTTATTATGCTTACTCTCAAATCCCTTTTGAGCAAAGTTACTGATCTCGTATTGATGTAAACCATGTTGAGAAAATACATCCATTACTTCTCGATACATATCAGCTTCAAGCTCTTGAGGAGGTAGCGATAACCTGCCTTTTCGATGCATGTTATAAAACACTGTTTTAGGTTCTACAATTAACGAGTACGCTGAAAAATGAGGTAGTTCTAACTGCACGGCTTTTTTAAGCGTATCTTTCCATTGATCCATTGTTTGACCAGGTAATCCGTACATGACATCTATGGATATATTCGTAAACCCATTATTAGTTAGTAAGTCAATTGTTTCTCTAACTTCTTTTTCTCGATGCGTTCTACCTATCTTCTCTAGCAATCCCGTATCGAAGCTTTGTACTCCTAGACTAACTCTATTTACTCCTCCAGCTCTTAACACAGATAGTTGATCGGCGCTTATGTCTCCTGGATTCGCTTCAATCGTAAATTCCACATCACTACTTATCGGTATAAACTTCTCAATCCCCAACATTAAACGTTCCAGTTGCTTTGCTGAAAGCGCTGTCGGTGTACCTCCACCAATAAAAATAGTTTCAACTGGTTCTATTAACAGAGGAGAAACCATCTCTATCTCTCTCAATAACGCATCCACGTATTGATCAACTGGCTGATTTTTTAAAAAGACTTTATTAAAATCACAATAATGACATATATGGTGACAAAAAGGGATGTGTATATAGATTGATTTCATTTCTTTCCCACCTTTACCAACTAAATCTTCTAAACGGAAAAGGGAAGACACGCATTGGCGTTCTCCCCTTCCTTGTTTGATTATTTGTTATTTGTATCGTCCATTTTAAGAACCGCCATAAACGCCTCTTGAGGAACTTCTACAGATCCAACTTGCTTCATACGTTTCTTACCTTCTTTTTGCTTTTCTAACAATTTACGTTTACGGGAGATATCTCCACCATAACATTTTGCTAATACGTTTTTACGCATTGCTTTAATTGTTGAACGAGCAACGATTTTTTGACCTACAGCAGCTTGAATCGGTACTTCAAACTGTTGACGTGGAATTAGTTCTCGAAGTTTTTCTACAATTACTTTCCCACGTTCGTATGCAAAATCTCTATGCACGATGAAACTTAGAGCATCGACCTTTTCTGCATTTAACAGGATATCCATTTTCACTAGTCTAGATTCTTTATACCCTATTAATTCGTAATCAAAGGACGCATATCCTTTTGTATTAGATTTAAGCGTATCAAAGAAATCATACACGATTTCAGAAAGAGGAATTTCATAAACAACCCCAACACGAGTATCATCTAAGTATTGCATATCAATGAAGTTACCACGTTTAATCTGACAAAGCTCCATAACAGCACCAACGTAATCATTCGGTACCATAATTGTCGCTTTTACATATGGCTCTTCAATAAAGTCAATTTTTTGAGGATCAGGCATGTTCGATGGGTTATCAATGTTTAATTCTTGTCCGTCTGTCATCGTTACTTTATAAATAACAGATGGAGCTGTCGTGATTAGATCGATTTTAAATTCACGTTCAATACGTTCTTGAATGATTTCCATATGAAGTAATCCTAAGAAACCGCATCGGAAACCAAACCCTAGTGCTTGAGATGTCTCTGGCTCAAACTGAAGAGCAGAGTCATTTAGTTCTAATTTTTCTAAAGCTTCACGAAGATCATTGAACTTCGCTGTATCGATTGGATACAGACCACAATAAACCATTGGATTTAATTTTCGGTATCCAGGTAGTGGCTCTAGAGCACCATTCTTCGCTGAAGTAATCGTGTCACCTACACGAGTATCTCCGACGTTTTTAATAGCAGCTGTTAAATATCCTACATCTCCTACAGTCAGTTCTTCTAATCCTGTAGCTTTTGGTGTGAATACACCAATTTCAGAGACTTCAAATTCTTTCCCAGTCGCCATCATTTTAATTTTATCGCCAACTTTAACTGTTCCATCGATGATACGGATGTACGCAACAACCCCACGATATGGATCGTATAGCGAGTCAAAGATTAGGGCTTTTAACGGAGCGCTTGGGTCACCCGTTGGAGCAGGTACTTTTTGTACGATTTGTTCTAGGATGTCTTCAATACCAATACCCGCTTTTGCAGAAGCTAACACTGCATCAGATGCGTCTAATCCAATAACCTCTTCAATTTCCCCACGAACGCGTTCTGGATCCGCTGCTGGCAAGTCAATTTTATTGATGACAGGCATGATCTCCAGATTGTTATCTAGTGCTAGATAAACATTCGCTAGAGTTTGTGCTTCAATACCTTGGGCAGCATCTACTACAAGAATTGCACCTTCACAAGCTGCAAGACTTCTAGATACTTCGTATGTAAAGTCGACGTGTCCCGGTGTATCAATTAGATGGAAAATATATGTTTCTCCATCTTTTGCTTCATATCGTAATTGTACAGCATTTAGTTTAATCGTTATTCCACGTTCACGTTCTAGGTCCATGGAATCTAATAGCTGCGCTTTCATTTCACGAGCTGTTAGTGCTTTTGTTTTTTCTAAGATACGGTCAGCTAACGTAGATTTTCCATGGTCGATGTGAGCGATAATGGAAAAGTTACGAATTCTATCACGTCTTTTAATTCTATCTTCATGATTCATGTCATTCACTCCTACTACCTTACACGATTACATACACTTCAAACTATTATAGCATTCAACTTGCTTACATTCAAAGTAATCTTGTTAGCTGGTTTACTAATAATGACGTTATAACAGTTAAGAACATATGCAAAAAGAGAGTGCACTGGGATTTCCGCTCCAGGGGGGACGCTTTCCACGGGGTGGGTTGCTGAGCCTCCTCGTCGCGATAGTTCGCGCTCTGAACTGCCCCCCTGAAATTGGACACAGATTATTTAAGCAGCTTGCTCATAATTTCTTCTATAGGCAACTGGGCTTTTTCTATTTAGTTTCGATTTAATTCTTAAGTTATTGTAGTAAAAAATGTAATTTTCTAATTCATGTATGAAGTGCTCTACACTCTCAAATTGTTCTAACTGTATAAATTCTGATTTAAATATCCCAAAGAAGTTCTCTATAACTGCGTTATCGTAACAGTTTCCTTTTCTAGACATACTTTGGGTGATATTGTGATCTTTCAATAATCGACGATATTGGGGCATTCGATAATGCCACCCCTGATCTGAGTGAATTAATAAATCATCACTTGTTTTTTTACGAGTAAGGGCTTGGAGCATCATATCTTCTACTAGATCGTATGTCGGTCTTGTTTGAAGGGTATAGGAAATAATCTCACCATTAAATAAATCTAATATAGGTGAGAAATATAGTTTCTGTCCAAATAGTTTAAATTCCGTAATATCTGTCACCCATTTTTGATTGGGCTTTGAGGCATGGAAATTACGATTTAATATGTTTTCAGAAGCTTTTCCGAACCCACTGATGTACGATTGATATTTTTTCATTCTTACTATACAGCGTAACCCCAAATCACCCATGATACGATAGACTTTCTTTTTGTTTATACAGTGACCCTTTTCTTGGAGAATGTCTGTAATTCGTCTATATCCTAATCGACCTTTATGTTTTTTATAGATGAATTTAATGCGTCGTTTCCATTTTCGATCAGGATCTTTTCTTTGCCAACACTTCACAATGAAATAGTAAGTGCTTCTTGAAATTCTAGCTACTTTAACTAGGTCTTTAACGGGGAATTCATGCCTTAGTTCATATATTACCTTGGCTTTCATTTCTTTGGTGATTTTTCCTGAACTAAGGCTTTCAACTTTTTTAAATAAGCATTTTCCATTCTCAGATAATCCAGTTCTTTTTGAAGTTCTTCTATTGATGGATTTGATTGTTTATCTTGTTTGGTATTTTTTGATTTGGTCATGTCTACTAGCCTCACTTCTTCTTGAAAGGCTTGGGATCCTTGACTTTCCCACTTCCTAATCCATTTACGCACCATAGAAGGATCAGGAATTTGAAAAATAGCAGCTGCTTTCCTAATAGAATAGTCCAAGCCTTTAACGGATTTAATTACTTTTAGTTTAAAGGCTGAAGAATAGTTTGTATAGGGAAAGGAAAACGCAGTATCTCCATGATAGTGAACTAATGCCACCCAATGTCGAAGGACCGAAGGATCAATTCCTAGTTCTTTGGATAACGAGCGATAACTTACATTTTCAGTTTGATATCGATAAACAGCAAGTAACTTTTGTTCTTTAGAAAATTGGGACAAAAAAACACACCTCCAACTGTGGAATGTGTGTCCAACAATTGGGGTGCAGTTCACTCCTGTGGGGTCTCAGTAACCCACCTTTCCCGTAGGAGTCGCCCCCTTCCGCTCCAATCCCTCACTTTTATTGTGAAATTACCTACTAATTTATATCTATTTAATATAAGACCAAGAGAAAAAGTACATCCATTTGATAGGATGCACCTTGTGAAAATTAAGTCAATCTTTAGAAAAACGAACCTATGAAGTCTATCGTGGATTTTGTTGCTGCTTCTACCCAGTTCGCTAATGTTTGGCCCATGGAGGAGAATGCGTTGAATGCTTCCATTTCTGCTAGTTGTTCTTTCTTTTCTGTTATGTCGTATGAGCCCACTTGGTTGCCCATGAAAGTTGCGCTTACCTCGTCTTCTTCGACTTCCCATTTTACTGGCTCGTGTAAAGTAGTAGAGGAGTACCCTTGCATTTCACGCATTCCATCATTTGCTTTTTGCATACCAAGAACGACACCAAAAAAGAATATAAGCACAATTGGTAGTAACTTTAGCATCCATTTACCCAATCTAGACCCCTACTTTCCTATTGTTCACTAGCATCTTCTTCTACAGTTGAAGTAACTCCTTCTGCTTGCCAGTAGTACTCACTTAATACATCTGCAAAAACTGCAGCTGTAGCATTCAGCTCTTCAAATGTATTGTCCACTCCGCCAAATTCGATTAAAAATGACTTTTCAGATAAGTCCTGATTATATATTCCATTGTTACCTGGTTCAGCTTGTAATTTAACTCCTCTACTAATACCAGGAATTTTTTTCTCTAACATTTGATGTAACTCGTTAGCTAACTCTGCATTTTTTTCATAGTTTTTATTTTTACCGCCTATGACAAAGAATAGTTTGGCATACTTTTTATCTCCAACAGTTAGAGTTGTGACATTCTTTCTAGCTGCGTCACGGTGAATATCTATTAAATATTGAATATCCTTCCTATTTTGCATTGCAGCGGTAACTACTTCTCTTGACTCAATATAGGACTTTCCGTAACTACCATGCGGTAACCTTCCTGTTATATCTGTTTTTTCAATGATGGAGCCTATCCCACTATTTTGGAGTTGTTTTTGTAATTCATCTCCAATCAAGGTAACGTTAATCTTAGAATGCATTGCTAAGTCAGGATTTGTCACACCTTTTAAATAAGGCAAGAAGGATTCTCTATTATGAGAAAAATAAATATAAAATGGCTTCCTGTCTCCAGTTGTCAAATTATTCGTAGGCTTCTCCACTGGGTCTTCAGTAGGCTCTTCTGACGGAATTGGATCTCCTACTAACTCCGGCTCCTCGCCTTTAAAGAAATCTGCAGGAGGGTTAGACTCTATCGGTAAATTGGTGTAATCTGTTCCTTCTCCAGCAACTAAAATGACAGAGTCAAAGATAGAGAAACCTGGTAGTTCCCTTCCTAGAAAACTACGAGGATCTTCTAGTCTTACATTGGAAACTAATTTCATAAATTGATTTCCTGTAAAGAATTGCTCTTCTTGTGGTGCAGCACTCGCTAACGCTTTATTTTCCATTGCTAATAGCTGAAATAATGCACTAGGTTCAACTAATTGAATACTTTTCTTCAATTGATTTTGACTAAAAGGAACATTATTTTGTAGGGAAGATAACACTCCCACAAGCGAAAACAGCGAAATAAAAAATAACAACATCATAATAATGGACTTCATCATCTGCTGTATAGGAAACGTAACACTTATCGGAGTAGGATATTTATTTCTCATAACGGTCATCCCTTTCTCATTCACTCTAGTACAAGTTATGCACTTGCTAGAGTTACTAGAACTAGAATTTCCGTTATGAGAGAAAATGACTTATCTTGTTTGAAATCCTGCTTGATCTTGTCCAATCGCTTCATGTAATGCTGCGTTTAAACCTGACGCAATTAAATTTGCCATATCTTCAATAAATACATCCACCTCTTTAGGTGTGACCATAAGATTATGACCTAAAGGAGCTAATACTTCTTGTATAAACTTTCTCTTCTCTTGATCTTCTAGAGTTCCTACTAACCCTAGTACAGATTTACGGTGATGTTCTTCAGGTAAATCTTCTTCTGTCAGTTTTTTCTTCTCACCAAATGTCATACCTGCTGGCGTTAGCGATTTAGAAGGCTTGTCCCCTTCTTTCATCTCTCTTCCTACATGCTTTAAGATGTAGTCAACGGTGTCGCTAGTAATAGTAACTGCATCCACCACGGTAGGGACACCGATAGCAATTACTGGTATTCCTAATGTTTCTTTACTTAATTCTTTTCGTTTATTACCGACACCGGAGCCTGGGTGTATCCCAGAATCAGAAATTTGAATAGTTGAGTTAACTCTTTCAATAGATCTTGCTGCAAGTGCATCAATTGCGATAATAAAGTCTGGTTTTGATTTATCCACTACTCCTTTAATAATATCGCTAGTTTCAATGCCTGTAATTCCCATCACTCCTGGTACTAATGCACTTAACGGTCGATACCCTTCTGATACCGACTCTGGTTGTAGTTCAAACAAGTGACGAGTGACGATTAGATTTTCACACACAGAAGGACCTAAAGCATCTGGTGTGACATTCCAATTCCCTAACCCAACAACTAAGCCGCTTGCATTTGGACCAATCCCAGCTTCTTTGAGGAAATGACTAAATTCTCTTGCAAACACTTTCTCTACTTTTTGTTGCAACTCACTGTCTTGTTGCCTAATTCCCTGAACTTCCATAGACAAATATTTACCTGGCTTTTTTCCGATGGAAGAAGAACCAGCTTCATCTACTTCTACTAAAGTAATGGTTAGGTCATCATTTACTCTTTCTTTAATAATGACTCCTTCCAGATTTGAGATATTTTTTTCTGCATGTACCGTAGCGTTTGCTGTATCTAAAGCTAAAGCATGAGCTTCCATTGCTAAATCCGTTCTTACCGAGAATGATGATAAATCTAGTGAATGTCCCATATTTCATTTCCTCCTTTATCGTACTACCTAAACTTCTTATTCCTTATCCTTGACGAAAAAAAAGACAATCATTCATACGCGTTAATTTACTCTATCACTATTGCAATATCCTCTACTGTTTGATAGAATATCACTTGTTCTTTGTATAAGGAAAAGTGATGGTCGAGTTATATATCATCTCGATGTACGTTGTAGGAGGTGAACGGTATGCCAAATATTAAATCAGCAATTAAGCGTGTGAAAACGACTGCAAAAGCTAACGCACACAATGCGACTCTTAAGTCTGCAATGCGTACAGCTGTAAAGAAAGCAGAAGCTGCAATCACTAGCAATGACACTAATGCAAATGGTTTCATTCAAGACGCAGCAAAACATCTTGATAAAGCAGCTCAAAAAGGTCTTATCCATAAAAACGCTGCTAACCGCACAAAATCTCGTCTAATGAAAAAAGTTAACGCTTAATTTTGATGACGAATAGAAGAAGAGCCTCCATTATGGAGGCTCTTTTTTCGTACGATCTCTTTATGAAGAGGTACCAAACTTTACAATAAGTAGTTCTAAGATCATATCTTTGGGCTTTGTCGAGCGCTTCATATCTAAATCTGCTTCTGCCAGTAAAGTCATAATCATTTGAAGTCTCTCTGCTGGAAAATCTTTCACTTTCCCGGCTGCTAATTTTACCCTAAAGGGATGAACACCAATTTGTTTGGCAATTTGGGGCTGTCCATATCCTTGTTGTAATAACGCTTTTACTTGATACATCAGTCGAAATTGACCAGCAAGTAATGCTAATAATTTTAATGGTTCTTCATTCATTTTCCTCAAATCATGATAAATTCGTAGCGCTTTTGATACTTCTCCATTTACCGTACATTCTACTAACTCAAACACATTTTGTTCTAGTGATCTTGGCGTTAAGTCTTCTACCATGTCATACGTAATGCGTTGTTGATCTTGCGCATACAACATTAGTTTTGCCAATTCATTTACAACAGTTTGAAGTTGAAAGTTTGATCGATATAATAAAAGTTCTATCGCTTGCGGCTGAATAGAAAATGCCGCTTCTGCACAAGATTGGTTTACCCAATTAGTCAATTCATCTGCGTTTAGCAAAGAAGCCTCATACACAACTCCTTGCTTTTTTAACAGTTTTGTGACTTTTTTTCTTTCATCTAACTTCTCATATTGAGCAAGGAATACAACAGAAGCATACGGAGATGGAGATTGAATATACTGAAGTAGAGTATCTAAATCATGCTCCACTTTTGACTTTGATTTTTCCGACGTTAAGAAATGAGGTCTTTCAATAAAAATCACTTTACGTTCACCAAAGAAAGGCAACGTTTCTGCATCACTTAAAGCAACTTCTATTGGTGTTTCTTCCATATCATAGATGGACACATTGAAGTCACGAGACTCTTCTTCCACAAAATGAATCATCATTCGATTTTTCGTTTCACCTATTAGATAAGATTCTTTTCCATATATTAAATAAATTGGTGCTGGTGCTTCTTTTTGAAGCGATTTCCAAAATGCAATCATTACACTTGCTCCTTTAGCCGAATCATTTACTAGCTTTACTGTAAAGAAGCAGAAAGAAAACTTCAAGTAAAATCAAATATGTATGGAGGGAGAAAGTGTCCTAATTCTTCTCTTTCTCCCCCAATCTATAGTAAACGTCTCAAGTGCAGGCCTAGGATTCTGCCCTTAAAACGGTGGCCCCGATCTATAGTCATAGTGTGTGACAAAAGGATTTTTCTATAGGTGTTAACTCTTGTCATTAAAGGAATTGTTATTATTGGTATAGATTTTCATTTGACAATCAGCTATACTGAAATGGAAATAGGAGGGGTATATGTGAACGAATTTGAAAAGAATGTCCAGTCAAAGCGTAACGATGCTGTCGACTCTGGAGTAGGATTTGTTGTATCTTTTGGCTTCTTCGCAACAATCTTTATTATTGCAACGGTGGTTAAGTTCATCGGGTCATAAGGTATACGGGAGAATGATTTGGCGGGATGAGTTAAATGTTAGCGCATACTTTTCCCGCCCTTAAGAAATGTATAAGGTAAAAAACTTATTGCACACTATCTATAGTGTGTTTTTTCTATGGAAATAATAAACTTTATTCTGTGATAGTCTCATGATATGGGTAAAAGGTCCAAAAGGTTCCAGGTTCCAAAAAGTTATACCGATATGTTACAGCACCATGAAGATCCGTTCGATAAATCCTTACTCGTGAACTCGCCAATGCATGTAGGACCTCTTTATGAGGGTGACCGTAGCGATTGTTCCTTCCAGCCGATATCACAGCTACCTTAGGTGATACTTGCTTTAGAAAAGTCGTTTTAGTAGAAGTATTACTTCCATGATGACTAACTTTTAACACATCCGTTTCTAAATAAGGGTAATTAACAAGTAAATCTTTTTCCGCCGCTTCCTCTATATCACCTGTAAATAACCAACGCAACCCACCAATCTTCCCATACAACACAATAGATCCATTATTGCTACTTTGATACATTACATCACTTGGGTGAAGCACCTTTAGTTTAGTTCTTTTTGAAACGAGTAATTCATCCCCTTGCTTGACGGTATGAATCGGAATTCCCCTCAAATTCGCCTCGGCAAGTAACTCTTGCATGAGTTCATCCTCTAATGAAGGATAAGCTATAACAATTTTCTTAACCTTTATAAATTGTATGAGTTTTAACGCTCCTTGCATATGGTCCGCATCACTGTGTGTTAAAACGAGCTGATCAATATGCTGTGCCCCTATACCTCTTAAATATGGTAATAAAATATCGTATCCAGTACTATATTCAGAATCTTTTTTCTTCCATTCCTCCTCATTAAACATTAACACCCCTCCCGTATCTATGACGGTAGCTCCTAAAGAAAAAGGCTCTCTTATAACAAAAGCATCCCCTTGACCTACATCTAACATGGTTACATACCCGTTTAAAGGATAGAAGTTAAACGTTAAAAATACCAACCAACAAATAAACAGGAAAGTAATTTTCTTTTTATTTTGCCAGAAATAGAATAACAAAAGTGTAAGAATAGAAAATAGAAGCCAATGCATGAAATTAAATTTCCCAATATGAAGAAAGCTATAAGGGAGACTGCTTAAATGTCCCAATATATTTTCACATACCGTAAGAAAAAACGAAGTGATTGAATCAAGATAAAAAAACCATGTAGGTTGTACAAATAAGAGGATAAATAGAACAAAGCTCAGAGGAAGCAAAATCAATGTGAAGTAAGGTACAAATAGCAAGTTTGCCATCCATCCTATCGTAGAAAAAGTATAAAAATGTAGAGGTAAAACAAAAAGAGAAGCTAAACTAGAGATTGTAGTGACAATGATGTTTAACGCCCAAATAGAAGAAACACCCTTCATTAGACTCAAAGAAAGTAATAAAGCCGCAGTAATAATAAAGGAAAGCTGAAAACCGACATGCAAGAGGGAGTGTGGAGAGTAGATAAGGTACGTGATAAATACTATGGAGAAAACATATAAAGAAGGCAATTTTAATCGTGAGAGTATACAAATTATCAGAATCATCCCCATTAACCCTGCTCTAATTACTGGCGGATTAGCACCAGTTATATAAATGTAAAGGGGATAAAAAAAATCAAACATATATATATAATTTCTCGTAACATACCTACACGAAAACTAATAAACGTTAAGGCAGCAATAATTATTCCCACATGTAAGCCAGAGATAGCTAACAAGTGAATGATTCCAGTTTGCTGAAAGATATTTATTTCTTGTTCAGAAAATAACGATCTATCCCCTAACACAAGTGATAAGACGTACTTCGTCCATTCTGAGCCATCCATCTTATTGTTAACAAAGAATAGTAATGGAGATCTTGCAAAAGTATTACCGACCATATCACATTTTATGATGCGGTCAATATCTAGAACAAAGGAAGTATTATTTGTAGTAAGAAAACGCGGAAAATCGAAGACAAATGGATTTGACACAGTTGGAGGTAAGGAGAAAACTCCTGTTACGGTACATTTTCCTCCATGTAACAACATGTTACTTAGTTTTAGTTTCTCCAGTTCTGAGATGGATTTATATTTGATAAATATATTCTCTTTATTTCTCCTGACTCTTACTTCTCCCATCCCTGTTAACGTATCCCCATTCCACTTGGATTTTTCAGAAATCAAGATCTCCCCTTCCCAAGGTCCGGCAGAAAGCAGAGAGTCAGCTTGATGAAAGATGGAGAGCAGAAAAAAAACTAAAGCACTCTGAAGTATGAGAAAAATAATGAATTGGAAAGGGAGTTTGCGAAAATGAAGAAGTGTTAGTAGAAAGAATAACATAATCCAAAGAAGGTTTTCTTGCAGCCAAAAAAGCACAGTGGTTATTATACTGAATACATAAGCAGGAAGTAACACCATTCTCCCTGCTTTCATTTGTAAATTGATATTTTCAACAGATAGTCGCTTATTCATTATTCTTCCCATCGAGGAGGTGTAAATGGTACTTTTCTCACTTCGACGTCTGCTTGTCGAAACAGTTCAATTGCATAAGGATGATTTTTGTAATCCTTCGCGTAATGAACTGTTTTAATCCCTGCTTGTATAATTGATTTGCAACATGCTAAGCACGGAAAATGCGTTACATAAATATCAGCATCATTTGTTGATACACCAAATTTGGAACATTGAAGGATAGCGTTCATTTCTGCATGGATCGTCCGAACACAATGATGATCAATAACATAACACCCCTCATCTATACAGTGTGTTCCCCCTGCAATCGACCCGTTATATCCACCAGCAATCATTCTTTTATCTCGAACGATAGTGGCTCCTACCGATAATCGCTCACAAGTACTTCTCATAGCTAACAAGTGACTTTGCGCCATAAAATATTGATCCCATTCCATTCTTTGCATCTAATTCCCTCCCTCTTGTTTATAGTCTATAGAAGGCTTGTCTTACCGTCAACACACTAAAGATCAATAAATTCTTTTAATTGTTCAAACGTTTTTTCTCCTATCCCACTCACATTTTTTATCTCTTCTATTGTAGTAAAATGACCATTTTCTTCTCTGTAAAGGATAATTGCTTCGGCTTTTTTCGGACCGATAGTAGGCAATTTCACTAATTCATCTTTTGTACCAAGGTTTATAGAAACTCTTTTATTTTCCGTTTCCTCTTGTTCTACAGACTCCTCCATAAATTCTTCTACGGACGGAACATAAATCATTTCACCGTCGTTAACTTTTTGAGCGAGATTTATAGCTCTTTCAGCAGCTTCGGTATCAAATCCTCCAGCTAACTCAATAATGTCTTTTACCCTCATATTCTCTTTTACTTTATAGACACCTGGGTTCTTTACATATCCTTTAACATCAACAAACTTCTCTTCTTCCACCCCATCCACTTCAGGCGCCACTTTTATGTTTTCTTCTAGCATTAAGTCAGATGAATCCGAATCAGACAATAAATCTTGCATAGTAGGAGATGGTGGTTGTTGCAGATATATAAATACAATGAAAACTAATAGAACAAATACAGCAATAAGCCATTTGCGATTAACTAAAAAGTCCATTTATACACTCCTTTTATATTTACTAATAATCCCATTACGTCTTTCCCCTTTTACTTCTTCGAATAATGAAACAATATTGTGCATAAAGTGTTATGAACATCGTCTTTTAAGGAGGGGTGTACGTTGAAAATCGGGGTTATCGGAACAGGTAATATGGGGACCATTCTTATTGAAGCATTTATTGAGAGTGGCGCTGCTTCCCCTTCAGATCTATTCATTACCAATAGAACGATTCAGAAAGCACTCAATATAAAAAAAGGAAATCCGGAGGTAACAGTATTCCGTCATGCCTCGGAGGTTCTAGAATTTTGCGATTGTATTTTTTTAGCATTAAAACCACATGATATTTTTCCGTTTATTCAAGAACATAAAGAACAATTTCACGAAAATCATTTAGTCGTTTCTATCACAAGTCCTGTAAGTACAGATCAACTAGGTTATTTTATTCCTTCGCAATGCGCTAGACTAATCCCAAGTATCACGAACAGAGCTTTGTCAGGAGTATCTTTACTTTCATTTGACGATAGATGTACAGATTTATTAAAGGATTGGTTGAGTTACGTAGCAAGTCAATTTTCAAGACCGATGGAGATTGAGGAGTCTATTACAAGAGTTTCATCCGATATTGTGAGTTGTGGACCTGCATTCTTTACGTACATTACACGAAGATTTATTCAATCTGCAACAGAAGAAACAGGTATTACACACGAGGAAGCAGAACAGTTAGCGAGTGACATGTTAATTGGACTAGGAGAATTACTTAAAAAAGAAATTTACACATTACCAACACTTCAAGAAAAAGTTTGTGTAAAAGGTGGAGTAACCGGGGAAGGCATAAGAGTAATGGATGAGGAGTTAGGAAAAGTATTTAATCACGTGTTCTTAGCAACGCAAGCTCGGTTTGTGGAAGACAAAGAAGTAATTGATAAGCAAATCGCAAAATTTTTACCTTAATACTTATTCTATACATTTTAAAAAATCCCTGCTTTTTTCACAAAAAAAAACGCTGCAAAACCTGCAGCGTTTTTTACTTTTTAACAGTATAGAACACTCTCTCACCAGGGTGATCATCTGCTTGAAAGTCTCCTACTTTGTTCACCAAAGAGAAACCAATCTCCTGTAATACCTCTTCCATCCACTCTTCTTCATAAGCTCTCTGCTCATGCGTTTCAGAAAAACGTTCATAGAGACCAGATTGTTCCTCTAACAGGAAAAAGTCTAAATCATGATAGATTCCATTCTCTTTTCCGCTCGGTACGGAAGTCCAAATATAAGAAATGTCATCACCAGCAAAAGAAAACGATTGGTTTTCAAACACTTCTTTTACTTTGAACGTAGTATGCATATCAAACAGTAGCAAACCACCAGGTGTAAGAATGTCATATACTCGTTGAAGTGTCTGTATTACTTCCTCTTTTTCTGTCACATAGTTTAGGGAATCTAGAAAAATCGTCACTACATCGAATGGCCCAATATCAGACAACTCTCTCATGTCTTGCTGGTAAAGAGAAAGTGATACAGATTGTTCTTGAGCTTTCTCTGAAGCTATAAATAACATATCATCAGATAGGTCCACCGCAGTTACATCGTACCCTTTTTTTGCTAATTCAATAGCTATTGTTCCCGTCCCACAACCAATATCAGCAACTGTCTTTGCGTTTTCATTGTAGATATTTACTTGATTTATTGTGTGAGTTAACCAATGGTCATATGGTACATCTTCCATTAATTCATCATAGACAAGAGCAAAGCGTTGGTAACTCATTCAGGCGTTATCCACTCTCTAATGTCGACATTAGGAGCGTCTCCCCATAATCTTTCTAAATTGTAGTATGAACGATCTTCACGATGGAAAATATGACAAACAACATCTCCAAGATCGATTAAGATCCAACGAGCTTCATCAAAGCCTTCCATACGCTTAATTGTATAACCTAACTTATCTGCTTCATCTTTGATCTCTCTCGCAATAGCTTGTACTTGTTTGTCAGAGTTCCCGTGAGCGATAAAGAAGTAATCCGCAATAAGCGAGATACCTTTCATATCTAGCGCTAACAGTTCTTCTGCCCTTTTATCATCCGCTGCTTTTACTACTGTTTTTAATAAATTTTCTACTTTTTGAGTCATACTTACTCTCCTTTAGTAACAATCCAGTTATATAAATTTAATGTATCTGGATAAATTGGTACTTCTTTTTTTAGTAAGAAGTTGATTGTGTTCTTGACACTTTGCTTTAGTGCTGCATCTAAGCTAACTTCTGCAAGCTTACGGACTTCCTCTACACCAGGAAAATCTCTACCTGGCTCTATATAGTCCGCTACGTATATTATTTTTTCCAGTTCCGTCATTTCTTTTCTTCCAGATGTATGGTACCTAATAGCAGACAATATCTCTTCATCTACTATCCCAATTTCCTGTTGAACTAGAAGGGCACCTACTGGAGCATGCCATAGTTCTGAATGAAATGATAACAATAACGGATCTAGTGATTTTTGAACAATAATGTTACGCATTTCATCCAAGTCGCGGAACTTAGCATAATCGTGAAAGATAGCAGCTAGCTCTGCCTTCTTTTGATCTACTGCATATTTACTAGCTAGCGTAATGGCAGTTTCCATTACACCAATCGTGTGAATATACCTTTTTTCTGTCAAATGAGGCTTTACGAAAGCCAATGCTTCTTCACGATTCATACAATTTCCGCTCCCTTATATACTTTTCAACTTGTGTAGGAACACGATAACGAATAGACTTTCCGGAAGCAATTCTCTCCCTTATATCAGTAGAGGAAATAGAAACTGGTTGAAAAGGTACAACTGTAACGGGATAGGATGTCTCCAATTGATAGCCTTCTCTGTTAACTGCAACAAAGTGAACTAGCTCCAACATAACATCAATCTCTTTCCAGGTTGGTAACGTTTCTACTGAATCCGCACCGATAATGAAGTAAAAATCATTAACGGGAAACTCTTCTTTTAGCTCTCTCAGCGTATCAACTGTATAAGAAGCCCCACCCCTATTCATTTCTCTTTCATCTACTTTAAACGCAGGGTGGTCTTTTGTGGCTTCTGATAGCATCTTTACTCGATCTTCATTGGAAACACCTAATGATTTTCTCTTATGAGGAGGAGAAGCATTTGGAATAAACCATATTTCATCTAACTCCAAGAACTCCAAAACTGTCTCTGCTACAAGTAAATGACCAATATGGGGTGGATCATAGGTTCCTCCGTAAAGTCCAATTCGTTTCATATTTATTGTTCCTTAAGGTAATACGATTTCTTTGTTTTCTTTTGATTCTTTGTAAAGGACCACAGTCAAGCCAATTAATTGAACCAATTCTGCACGAGCGCCTTTCGCTAACGCTTCAGCTACTTCTTTTTTATCTTCTTCACAGTTTTGAAGGATACTAACTTTAATCAGTTCTCTCACTTCAAGTGCTTCTTGAATTTGTTTAGTCATATTCTCATTTACTCCACCTTTTCCAACTTGGAAAATTGGCGTTAAATGATGAGCTTTTGCTCGTAAAAATCTTTTTTGTTTACCTGTTAACATAAAATCCTCCTCCTTTTTAGTGGTTGTTCACTAAAAAGTACATTCTAATCTAAGTTGAGAGCACCTAGCACAGTGTCTCTCATTCTCGAAATATTTGGTTTGTGACTTGTCCACTTTTCAAAGGCTAATGCTCCTTGAAAGACAAACATGTTAAGTCCGTTCTGTATCATCGCACCTTGCTCTTCCGCAATTTTTAAGAAAGCTGTTTTTGAAGGGTTATAAATAATATCAGAGACAATAGCATCTTGTTGTATACGGAAAGCGCGTAATGGTGTTTCTTCTTTTTTCAGTCCTACACTGGATGTTTGAATGACAATATCATATTGTAACGTACATTGATCCTTTAAGGAATAGGAATTTTCTGTAGGAAGAGAAAATTCCTCACATAATTTTTGTGCATTTTTTAGAGAGCGATTCATAATATCTAAATGATTCTTTTGTACTCCTGATTGAAGTAAGGAATAGATAATACCTCTTGCTGCACCACCTGCTCCAATAATTAGCACCTTGGATTGCGGTAATTCTAATGAGGAAAAGTCATGAAGTAACCCTCTTACATACCCTTCCCCGTCTGTATTATACCCTATCCATTTTCCTTGTTCTTTTACAACGGTATTTACAGCTCCTATTACTCTAGCTGATGAATCAACGTCATCTAAGTAAGGAATAATTTTTTCTTTAAAAGGTAACGTAACGTTAAAACCAGTTATGTCTGAATCTAACAATTTTGTAACTTTCTCTGTAAAATCATTCGGGTGTATTTCTATTCTTGTATAGTTCCCTTGAATACCTAATGCATCAAGTTCAACTTGATGCATTAGTGGGGATAATGAATGGTGAATGGGATACCCAATAACAGCTAGTTTCATGTCTTCACCTCATGATTAAATTAATGCTGGGCGAATAGATACATTAACTCCCTTAGGAGCCCAAGCTTGCACCTTAGCTCCTGGTTCTGGAACTGTTATCCAGCCAAGACCCGAGAAGACGATATCTGTTTTGCCTTCTGGTAAAGAGAACGTGTGCTTTACTAGTTCTGGCAATTCTTTTGCATCTTCTTCAAATGGAGGAGATAACAACTCTCCCTTGTGCTCTTTATAAAGATTGTCCGCTTTTTCTAACTTTGTTCGATGGATAGTTAAATCGTTTGCTACATGAACTACGAACGATCTACGTCCACCAGAGACATAATCCATACGTGCAAGGCCACCGATATATAACGTTTGCTCTTCGTTTAGTTGGAATACTTTTGGTTTAATTTCTTTTTTCGGCGTCATTAGCTTTAATGTTTTCTTACCGACGTAATGAGCCATTTGATGATGATTTATAATTCCTGGTGTGTCTGTTAACGTTGTTCCGTCGTCTAATGGAATATGAATCATATCAAGTGTTGTTCCAGGGAAATGGGATGTTGTAATAACATTCTTCTCTCCTGATACTTCTTGGATAATACGATTTATAAAAGTAGATTTACCAACGTTCGTACATCCAATTACGTATACATCTTTACCATTACGGTATTTTTCGATAACTTCTAGTAATTCACGGATACGTAATCCTTTTTCCGCACTAACTAGTTGGACATCGATCGGCTTTAGCCCTAACTCTTTTGCTTCGTGTTTCATCCAATGAACTAGTTTGGAAGCTTTTACGGATTTAGGTAATAAATCAACTTTGTTCCCAACTAATAATACAGGGTTCTTCCCTACAAATCGGTGAATACCTGGTAACCAACTACCGTTAAAGTCAAAGATATCTACAACTTTTACAATAAGACTTTCTGTTGTTCCTAAGCTATTTAGTATTTTTAAAAAGTCATCATCTGTAAGACTTGCATCTTGGACTTCATTATAGTGTTTCAAGCGGAAACAACGTTGGCAAATAATTTGTTCTTTTTCTAAAGAAGATGCTGGAGCATACCCTAGCTTCGTTGGGTCTTCTGTTTGAATTTCTACTCCACATCCTACACATCTAATTACTTCTTCCATGTTTGTCCTCCTACTGGATATGCCCTTTTCTTCTTAGTTGGGCTAATATTACTCGCTCCATACGGCGATTAAATTTTGTCACAAAACCATCTGTTGAGGCAACTGGTACAACTAAGATGGTGTAAAGTCCTGCTCTATTACCACCTAATACATCTGTCATTAATTGATCCCCAATCATAACAATTTCTTCTTTTGGTTTATCTAATGCTTTTACCGCTCGACGAAATGAAATGTTAAGTGGCTTTCTTGCTTGATGTATGAAAGGTATTCCTAGCGGATCAGAGAAGTCTTTCACTCTCTTTTCTGCATTGTTGGAAACAATCGTAATACTGATTCCAGCTCGTTGCATATCTTCAAACCATTGAATTAGCATCGGAGTTGCAAGTGGACGATCCCATTCTACTAACGTGTTATCCAGGTCAGTGATGATTGCTGTTTTCCCCTTACTTTTTAATGATTCAGGGGTAATTTCAAATATACTTTTCACGAATTCATTCGGTAGAAATTGTTTTAACACACTGGACACCTCTTTTATTATAGCTGCTTGTACTATCATAACGAATGTACGAAGAGAACTCAAAATATCATTTTTTTCTAAATAGAACAAAAATAATTCGACAAAATTCCCCTTTTCTCTACAGGTGTGGATAAACTTACTAACATTATCCCAGTTGATATTGCTAGTTTTTCCTATTTTATCCTCACATTACCCACAACTTATCCACCTCTGTCTGTGGACAACTGGAACACTTGTTCTACTGGGAGGGGTTTGGTAAAGTATTCTTACAGGGAAATCATTCCTTGTAGAAAATTTCTGGAGGTGTTCGTCTTGTCTAAATTATCTAACGAATTATTGCTTGAATCTTATTATAAAGCTGTCGATTTAAGGCTTCATGAGGATTTCATTGCATTAATTCGCCAAGAAATTGAACGCCGTTCCTTACATCTCGTTGCAAAATCCTCTTAATTTTACCAACCGATCATTCCTTATTGTACATACAATAAGGAATTTTTTGTTACGTGAACTGTAACAACTCATCGTTGGCCACGTGATGTGGCTCGTACTTAGATGAGTCTCCGTTAAATAATGGAGCTGGTGGGGCGCCCTTATTCTCTTTTAACTCCGGAATTTCATGGCCTTCATGAGTTTTAGACGCTCTTATTCTCTCCTAGCACTCGAACTTCTCAGCCTTCGTGAGTTTAAGACGCCTTTATATCCTATTTACACCCACTCAGCAATAGATTCCCCCATTTTAATGGAAGTACCTTGCTGCTTAGTCAGTTTCACTTTGTCTCGTTCAAAGAAAAGAACTACTGTAGATCCAAAAGAGAACATTGCTACTTCTTCGCCCTTTTTCCAGTCCTTTTCTTCCGTTAATAGATCGATTGTGTTAACGAATAGTGCTCCTACTTTGACCATAGTCATTCTACCATAACTCGTTTCAAGTTCTGTCAGTCTTCGGTAATTTTTTGAAAGTGGTGCATCTCCATATAAAAGACCCCATTGATTGACAGGATAAGATACTCCACCTAGTGCAGCATGAGTGAGAACCTTTCCATCAAATGGAGTGTGAATTCTATGGTAATCTGTTGGGCTTAAGTACAATACTAGGTATGTTCCATTTTTGTAGCGATTAGATCTCTCCGTGGAACCAAGTAACTCGACGATAGAGTAATCTTGACCTTTAACTGTAAAGGTTTGATCGCTAGAGACTTTCCCAGAAGATTCTATAAATGCATCAACAGGACTAATAATTGTCTTTTCTCCCTCTTCAATTGGCCTACTACCTTCTTTTAACCTTCTAGTAAAAAGGTCGTGAATAGAGTGATACTGGTCAATAGGGTGTTCTGCTTCTTCTATATTAATGTTATATTTTTTTACAAAGCGTTCAATCCATTTCTTACTGCGCTGTGAACGTGTAAATTGAAACGCACGATTGGAGAAGAATGGATGTTGTAAAAAGCTAATAAACATTCTATAGCTTAATTTTTTCAAAAAAACTCACCGACCTTTAATAATTTTCTACCATAAATGTGTTCTTTTCACGTATAATAAAGTATTATTATACCTTAACCTTTTAGGAAAGAGAACAAGTACGAAGGAGAATGTACATGTTTATCTCAAATGTTTTAGATTTAACATTTCATAAGATTAAGTCCAATTTAGCAAATATTTTAACGTTAACAAATGTTGCACTAGGAAGTTGCTCCATTATTTTTAGTGTCAAAGGTGAACTACTTTTAGCACTTATTTTTATTTTTGTTGCTGCACTAGCCGATCGTTATGATGGAATGGTTGCCAGAAAGTTGAACATTGAATCTGAATTCGGAAGGCAATTAGATTCCTTATGTGATTTATTGTCTTTTGGAGTAGCACCCGCTATCCTGCTTTATCAATTGGTTATCGTAGAATTTAATGCGGCAGGAATTATTGTTATTGTGTTATATATTTCAGCTGGTGCCTATCGTTTAGCTCGTTTTAATGTTTCTGAACAAAATGGATTCTTCCAAGGACTACCTATTACAGCAGCTGGATGTTTATTAACAATTAGTTACTTCTTCTATGCGTTTGTTTCACCAGCATTTTATATGTTTCTTATCATTGTGCTTTCTATATGTATGGTGTCTACATTTAGTTTACGAAAAGTATAAAATGAACCAAGTGGCCTAAGTCACTTGGTTTTTTTGTGTTTAATGATAGCAGTAGTAACCAAATCCTCCGAAAAGGAATAAGAGTACTAGTAAGACGATGATTAAAGCAAAATAACCTCCAAATCCCACTCCACATCCCGGTGTTCCATAATACACTGGGTAGCACCCATATCCTGGATAGACAGTTTGCATATAGATCCCTCCTCTATGATTAACGTATGTAGGGACATGCCTATTGGAATAGGTATATACCCACTTGTACAGCACATTGGAAAAGAAATCGTTTTGGGTACAGGCAATTGTCACCATTTTTCACATATGTTGAAGTATAGGCACACGTCTTACGGAGGTGACTGCATGATGTCTAGTTTATTAGCTACGTTAACGTACTTTGTAAAAGAATTGATGTTTCTTGTTTCCTATGTTAAGAACAATGCTTTCCCGCAACCTCTTTCTGCTGCAGATGAACGTAAGTATATGAAGCTGATGAAAGAGGGAGATGAGCATGCAAGAAATTTGCTAATAGAGCATAATTTGCGTCTTGTTGCTCATATTGTAAAGAAGTTCGAAAACACAGGAGAAGAACCAGAGGATTTAATTTCGATTGGGACGATTGGGCTTATTAAGGCAATTGAGAGCTTTTCTGAGGGTAAAGGCACGAAGTTAGCTACGTATGCTGCTAGGTGTATTGAAAATGAGATACTAATGCACCTGCGTGCGTTAAAGAAGACAAAAAAAGATATCTCGCTCCATGATCCAATTGGTCAAGACAAAGAAGGCAATGAGATTTCGTTGATTGATGTGCTGAAGTCTGAATCAGAAGATGTAATCGATACAATTCAGTTAAGTATGGAGTTAGAGAAGGTAAAGAAGTATATTGATGTGTTAGATGATAGAGAAAAAGAAGTGATTGTAGGTAGGTTTGGGTTAGGCTTGTTAAAGGAAAAGACGCAAAGAGAGATTGCCAAGGAGTTAAATATTTCTCGTTCGTATGTGTCTCGGATTGAAAAGCGTGCTTTGATGAAGATGTTCCACGAGTTTTATCGTGCGGAGAAAGAGCGTAAAGCGCAGATTGAGAGTGAGCGGAAGAATTGAAGAAAAGTGCCGACCGTTTTTGAATGTGGTCGGCACTTTTCACATTATACAGAATGAAATTTTTAAAAGGAAATTGAACAACCCTAACCTCATTTTTTTGAATCATTACCATTTTCAACTGACAACTTAACGGGTCCTTTGTCAATTAAATCCCCTTTGTACACATTAAAACAACACGCCATCCATCTGGATCTTCAATCGTAATTCCAGATTCATTCCAGTAAGGATTTTCTGGTTCGACTACTTTGTACCCCATTGATGTTAAATGACGCTCTAGGCGGATAACCTCTTCTTTGATAGGAATATAGAAAACAAGTAAATTATCTTTTGTTGGAGCAGGGCAAGGAGTTCCATCCTTATGTTGTGTAAATTCTAAATGATAGGATGCGTCCGGCATACCAAACATAATTCCATCATAGCCTTCATGATTTTGAAATTGTCCTATTTGTTTCAGCCCTAATCCTTCTCCGTAAAATTGAATGATTTCTTGTAGATTGTTTGTTGGTCTAGCAACACGAACTTGTACATAATTCATTTTATCTCCCCTTTCCACTATTTCATTTTACCAAATTTATACAGAATCACATCATTAAGAAGGAGGAACTCTGTTGCAACTTTTGGTTTAATTGGAAAGATAGGTATCTATTACAGAATTCTTTTGTTTCAGGCACTGTTAAAGTTTAATGCTGCTATCTTAGGGATTATCTAGTTTAGTGATACTTCAGACAATCTCCCTTGTACCTTTTCAATTTCACTGATAGAGAATCGGATAGAAAACTCCATTTGTATTTATCACCTTAAAGTAAATTTGATTGTATATGCCTCTTTTATACCAATCCTGACTTTCCTTAACAGTACACTTATATAACAATTGGTATTAAGACAGGTAGAAGAACTGTGTCTTCACAAAGCCACTAAAGGTTTAGTGAACTATATGTAAGGATTGAGTAAGACAAATTTTGAGGTGCACCTTAAAAGTTACCTAATAATTTTCTATATTAGGATACTTATCCTCATTGAACATTATTGTTAGACTTTTCTTTATCCCCATATAATAATAAGAAATTTCAAATGAACCATACGTAGGTAAGAAATCTATCAAAATACCATACTGTTCATGATTTTTACTATCCATAGGGAGGACTCTTAAACTATCAGGTGGTAAGTAGAAAATGTCAGGACTATTCAATATGCCAGAACCCACAACAGAATGCCCGTTATAGCTTACCCCTACTTTTAATCCTTCTACAGCTTCTTTGTTAAATTCAACACTTTCTACAACTAAATGAGACGGTCCTAAGTTACGAATCTCGAATACAATCTTTCCACTATCAAAAGTTGTACCTATATGTTCAAGTGGTTGAAAGAGTACAAAAAACCAATAAATGCTATAGCTAATCAAAACAATACAAGATAGTAACATAAATCATAATACTTTACATTTGGTTCTCATTACACTACTCCCTTTAGGTACTGTGACTTTATAAAATTCTAAAAATTTCTATTTCTACCGATCAATTATATAACTAAATTCAGTAAGACAATTCACCTGACCTTCTGTCTTGAACTTAGCCCTAGACGATGGATTATTCCTGTTAAATCAAAATAGTTTCTCAATCTGTTTGACAAAATCTTCTTTCCCTTTAGTGTACTCTTCTCTATTATTCGGAAATTTAACTGCTAGTTCTTCCTTTAATTTATTATATTCCAAAGCTACATTTACATTTTCCCTTAAATAGTCACGAAAATGTATCATCCTATTCCATTCATTACTGTCGTGTTGAACAACATGTAGATGATGTGTCCTAAAATCCTCTGTGCCTTTAATAAAAAATAAACGGTCTTTTGTACTTGCATTAGGTCTATATTTATAGTTTTTCTCTTCAAGTTTTGAAATGAAACTCTCTGTTTCAAAAATATTCTTAAGCCCAACTAATATATCTATTATAGGTTTAGCTGAAATACCTGGTATTGCTGTACTACCAACATGTTGAATATCCACAATATTATTTCCTAATATTTGAAGTATCATATTTTTATCTTTATGAAAGATTTCACTCCATTCTTCTTTATAATGTATGAGAGACACTGTACCTCTTTTTTGACCAATCATCTCATAATCCCCCTATTCTTTTTAAAATGAAAAGCAAATAACACCACTTAGTTAAGAAGAGAAAGTGACGTACATAAACCACTTTATTTACTTGCACTAAAACTAGAACGTCTCATCCAATTTTTGAAACTTTGAATTGGAAAGCAAATAAATATCCCCTATTACATCGATTTTGTCTCCCTTTGTACGTAAAGCACAATCTTTGTTCGATACATAGATATCGATTTCTTCGGATAACACAGATAGTTCGCTTTGCACTAGCTCCATGTTGTTTTCAAGATCAAAATGAGAAAGGATAGAAAAAATATCAAGACCGATTCCTTCATACACTGTGTTCACTTCAACTTTATCTCCAATGTTTTTCGAGCATAACCACTTAGCTGACATATTGATTGCACCAGCGCTTGCTCCTAAAACAACGGCGTAGCTCTTTTTTATCAAATCCGACAATTCATATTCCTCCAAAAAGCTATGCAGTTTAAGAATGTCCCCTCCCAACAAGAAAATAACGGAAGCATTTTCAATGATTGCTTGGGCTTCTTCCTTCTGTACACGATAATTAATTAAATGATATTCCTCAAACATAATACCAGCATGGTCAAGCCATGAGCGTTCAGTAGCCCCATCGTTTTCATAAATAGAAGGATCTGCGCTAATCATAGCGAGTGATTTTCTTTCAGTTATATCCTCTTGTAACACTTTGGATAGATTATCTGGAAAATAATTATTAAACCAACCTAAATAATAATGAGTTTTCATAAGTCCCCCTATTAAAGTGCAAACAACATTTATTGCTTGCTTTACTTATTCTATTTTCTCTCGAAAATGGAATAATTGATTAACTTGATTCACACCTAAATAATAAAAAAAAGTGTAAATATGAAATAAAACGAACCCCCTGTCTAAAGGTTCATCTATGGACAGGGGTGTATTTTAAATTAGTCCAGAACTGACCAAAAAATAGCTAAATAAGACGAGAATATAAAACAGAAAAACACGAAAGACCACATAAGATTCACCTTGATATTATCCTTACGAAAAGCAGCAATAAGAAACACGATTAAATTAGGACATGAACCAGTAATCGCAACCGCTAACATAGCCTTAAATAATTCTATCTTCGGCGTATAATCCGGTGCCGACCCAAAACCCATAACTGCCCCAAAGAATATAAAAGGGTGATTAAACATTAGGATACCTTTTACTAAAAAGTATTTTTTGAATAGGCCACCCATTGAAAATTCAAAAGATAATGACCTTTTTCAAAACGGCTAACCTTTAATAAAATTTTATCTATTACTCCGAGTTAAAACAAACAATAATTTGAATTAATGGTATTATATTCTTTAAATAACTACTAAAATGGTAAATTACCCTGCTAGCAACAATGCAAAGCATTCATTTTTCTATAGGAGGATCATAATGGATATTGAAAGTGTATATGGCAATTTACCTACATTAGAAACCGCACGTCTTACATTACGTAAAATAACATTAGAGGATGTTGAAGAAATGCATTCCTATGCGTCTAATGAAGAAGTTTCCAAATACGTTACTTGGCAGACCCATAATACTCTCTATGACACTAAAGAATTTATTCAATATGTACTTTCACAATACGAAAATAAAAAAGTCGCTCCTTGGGGAATAGAGTATAAAGAAAATGGAAAATTCATCGGAACCATAGATTTTGTATCGTGGTCCCTAAAGCATCAAGTAGCAGAAATTGGATATGTGCTTTCACAAGAGTATTGGGGAAAAGGAATTGTTACAGAAGCTGCAAATGAATTAATTACATATGGATTCAACAATATGGAATTAGTTCGTATTCAAGCAAGATGTTTTGTAGAAAATGTTGGATCCGCGAGAGTCATGGAGAAAATAGGTATGTCTTATGAAGGGACCATCAGAAAAGGATGGAAGCTAGAGAGTGGAGAACATCAAGATATTAAACTGTACTCTATTCTAAAAGAAGAGCATTCATCACTTCATAATACAATAAAAGCAAGTAATCTTAATGGCCAATCTTAGTCTAATAAAACATATAAGGACCTAACTTTATTACTTCTTAGATAATGAATCCTGCATACTAAAACAGAAAGATAAAAGCTATGAACACTTTCTCCCATTGCTTTTATCTTTGTATTTGTTGTTACAACTGTAACTTTGCACTCTTTTTCATGTTCTTCCACTTTTATAAATAAAACGTTACAATCTCATGTTGCCTAATTTGTTTAAATAAAAGAGAACTTTCCCTTTCGACTTCAAGCATAAAGTACTTTTAATCCCCTCATCCATTAACCAAACAAGGATAGATGAGACGACAGCTAATAGGAAAAAGAAGTTACTTATCAAATAGTATATAGAAAAGTCTTTTGGAAACCCCAGAATGACTAAAGCTAAAATGATAAATAGAACACTACTTGATGTATGAAGAAAAAGCGATACTATCTTTTGCGTTATCCCTGAAAATCTCTTCGTTAAGCCATCTGATATGATAGAAGTTGGAATTCCATAAAGCAATACAATCGGTAATGAATATACCCCTATAAACAGACTTGCTCCAGTTCCATCCAAAAGGAACATAAGAAAAGTAGTAATAGCCACGGTTAGTATAGCGGCACTAATTTTTCTACCAATCATAAAAATACCCCCTTTTTATTTTTGTCCTATGCTTTCCATTATTTGATTTAAATGATAAATATCATGATCCAAGAAGATTTTGATATACCGCTCTAAAGTGTATGGTCCTGGTTCATTCTCAATAATAAAGGTTATAGACCTATCGAGGTTCTCGAATTCATTTACTAATAGATTCCGAGTGCTGACAAACTCATTAATAATCTCATCTACATCTACAAATCGCTCAATATATTTCATAGCTTCGTGGTTATGTTGACCATGGTCTGGAAAAGCAGGAAGGGTTGCTCCATTCTTCATCAGTGGTATCATTTTTTCTAAGGTAAAGATGTCCCAGTATAAAATATGGCCGATAATTTGGATGGGCGACCATTTGTCCTTGGCGATGGGTGTTGTTAAATTTGAATTGCTAAATTTTTTAAATACAGAAAATTTTTCCGCATTATCTTGATATTTGTGAAGTAAATTCATTTTATCTCCTTGTTCAAAAAATTCGGTCAACTTACATAAAATCTATTTATAAAAGACAGTGCAAATTCCAAATCTACATCAACCTCTAAGTGTTTAGGCGTCCATGGTATGTATATATCTGGCTTAATTCCAACTTTAGACATTCCTCGACCTTTGTCTATACGTGATAATCTAGAAGTAGGATAACTAAACTGAAAACCTTCTTCCCATTCCTGCGTTACTAGATTTGCATAGTCATTTAATCCCTTCGTCGGTCTACCTAATACAGTAACTTTATTAGATTTCTTACATATTTCTACAAAAGAATCTCCAGAACTCCCACACATTGTATCAGACAAGACTATAACTTTTTTAGGTAATTTAGTCCCTTTCACAAAAGTGTCTGGAATT
Source organism: Mangrovibacillus cuniculi (assembly GCF_015482585.1). Taxonomy (NCBI): domain Bacteria; kingdom Bacillati; phylum Bacillota; class Bacilli; order Caryophanales; family Bacillaceae; genus Mangrovibacillus; species Mangrovibacillus cuniculi. Next base: position 1,628,905 of record NZ_CP049742.1, read on the forward strand.
ATATCTGCAAAATCAAACTGCACAAAGCCCTTACCTTTATTTTTTTCCCATTCTCTTTGAAAAACTCTTAGAAAAGCAATGGTTTCTGGATCTTTTGTATTTTCTAAATCATTTTGTATTTCTTTCAAAGCTTTATCGGCATTTGCAGAAGTACAGTTAAACAACATAAATTCATCTGTATCTAATAAATCTATACCATCTTCAGGCATGATATATGGTAACAAATGATAAAAACTGACATCTGCTCCACCATAATTCACTCTTACATCTATAATCCAATTCTCTTTTTCTACTAATAATTCTTGATTTTCATTTATTAATCGTGCGATTGCATCGGAATCCATAAAATCGGTAATAGTTAAAATCAATGTTTTATTATCATATGTTTCTAATGTGTAACGTGCCTCATAATTTGATCTCTTATAGTTCTGAAATTCTATCTCATATACTTTACCTTGTTGATCTTCTATTACCCCATAGTCATACTTAGTCAAAATTGGGGTCCAATTTTCTCTCTCAGGGTGATTTTCATTCAATAAATGTATATGCTTTTGCTTCAATTCTTTGATTGTTTTACCACCCAAAGAATGTATTTTCATCCCTACCTTTAGTGTATTTTCTGAGGATATCTCTGTAATATAAAGAACTTCTTCATAACGCCTAACTTTAAATCCCTTATGTACATTTTTGACTGGATGAATGTTCATATCTTTAAAAGATATATGATGATCTTCATAATTCCGTAAGTAACTTTGTACGAACTCTACAAACTGCTCTCTGGAAATTCTAGATGAACTATTTAATTTTATTATTTCTTCTGAATACTCTGTGGAGGTAGTAGCGCTCTGTTTATCTCTACAGCCTGCATAATCATTTTCCATAATAGAAACAATTTCGTAAAAAATATGTATCACTATTCTATCCCTCATTTCTTTGCTAATGTAAATTGCTATGTAAAGTGATAAAAATATTTATTTATTAAAATGTTTTAAGATTAGAAGGAGTACTTATAATACATTCTACATAGCAGGATCGAAACCACTGATAGTAACCTTGCAAAAAAATAAGTAATCAAAACTTAGGAAAACTTCATCACAAGAAGATATCATTTCTCTTTTATTCCAATTGTTTTGTACTTACTAGTATTAGTATATTATGTTAAAGTAATTATATGGAAAAATAATACTATGATCTCAGATGAGAGGGATGTTAGAAATGAAAAAACTTATTCAGTTCGGCCTTACCATATCTTTTTTACTCTTTTTCCTACTCGTCAGTCTCTATGAAGGATCGGAATTACTACAAAACCCTTTTGAATGGGGAAGCTCAACACCAATTACCAATCTATTTCATAAAGAAATTACAGACTCAGAGCAACTATCAAGCCTAGACTTTTTCTTTTATGCATTAAAATTCAAACCTACCTATCCAATACTCGTTATGCTTACCGCTATCTATTTAATCTTCTTAGTAGGCAGACAACTAGTAAAACATAACAATCTACGTTTTCGTTATTTTTCCATATTATTCTCTACATTGCTTTTAATAATTGGCGTTTTTTCACTCGGTTCCACTACTGCAGGAGCCCAACTAGCAGCAAAAGTACTCCTAGTTACTTCCATGCTCACCTTTGGAATAATCGCATTACAAATTTTTCTTCCCAATAAAACAAATCGTATAGTCAGAAACCTTTTATAAAAAAGAGCTAACCCTCAGCTCTTTTTTATAGGCTCCACCCATACACCAGCTCCGTAACTTTCACCCCAGCAATCTCGTCTTCCAATGAATCTATCACTTTTCCACCTAATGCTTCATAAAACTTACACGCGGTGTTACCCTCTAAGACCATTACCAACACAGCCGAATAACCATTATCCTTAAAGCCATTCACTAAATTCTGCACTAATAGCTTTCCTAAGCCTAATCCTTGCACCTCTTCTAACAAATAAATCGCATACAACTCCGCATCATGTTCTTTGTAATTACCGCTGCGTTCCTTTCCTCCAGAAGCAAAACCAACAATCTTGCCATTTGGATCTTCTACAACATAGATACCTCCTAGAGGAATTGCCCCCTCCCAAAGCGGTACTCTCTTTTCATACGTTAATGAATCTAAATAACTATCTGGTAAGAATCCTTTGTACGTAGTTTTCCAACTATTTACGTGAACCTTTGCTATACAAATTGCATCTTTTTTCACAGCAGATCTCACAATAAAATTTTGCATAATAGGAAAAATACTCCTTTCATACTTTCGTTTAGAAAATTATAACAGTTTTAGTTATGGATATGTAAAAAAGACCAACTTTATTAGAAGTTAGTCTTTTTAAGCTCAGTTATTTAGATTCTATGTCAAATCGCATCCCAACAAGTTCTTCCGAAACCGTCCACAGCCTCTCCATAACATCCCTACTACCCGCAGAAGCATGTGGAGTTTCTAGAGCAGGATAACCCTTTCTGTTCCCAGCACCATTCGGACCGATATATTCTCCACCTTTTATCGTTGAACTTGTCGCAGCGTACAAAGTCGGTAATGCACCCATTTCCGCCGATTGAGAAAACAACGGTAATAATAAATTAATAAACCAAGTCGCCTTCTCTCTTCCAAAACGGAATAAATTCGTGGAAGAGATTCCTGGATGACAGGCAACGCTTTTTATATCTACTCCCGCTTCCTTAAACTTTTCATCCAACGCTAAAGCAAAATACAAATTAGCTAACTTACTTTGACCATAAAACTTAGATGCCTTATACCCTTTTTCTCCATGTAAATTATCAAAATAAATGTGAGCACCACGATGAGCAATCGAACTTAATGTAATTACTCGTGCACCTGGTGTTTTCTTTAATACAGGAATCAGATGTGCCGTTAACGCAAAATGACCTAAATGATTCGTGCCAAATTGCAACTCAAATCCATCTTTTGTTTTAGAATATGGCGGGAACATCACACCTGCATTATTAATCAACAAATCTAACTGCTCGAAGCGTTGTTGAAATTCCTCTGAAAATTCCTTCACGCTTAGCAGATCTCCTAGATCTAATTGCATCACGGTTAACTGAGAAGAATTATTTATATTTGTTTTTTCCAGCAGCTCAATTTTTGCTTCTTCCCCTTTTTGCACATTTCTAACAGCTAAAATAACATGTGCACCTTTTAAGATTAGTGCTTTTGCTGTTTCTAAACCTAAGCCGCTATTTGCACCAGTAATGATAGCTACCTTATTCTCTATCCCATTCATCTCTTCCAAGTTCCACTTCATGAAAATCACTCCAATTTCTACACTTATAAAACCTAGTTTACTTAAATCCGACTTAGGTGTCATTTTTAAAGCTTTTCATTAGGAGATAAATTCATTGGAAAAAACAAGAAAATTAAATATACTTAAGATAACTATTACTCTGAGGAGGAAGTAAAATAAAAAAATTGCTTTTCGTATTCCTTGTAGCTATCTCACTTACTGCATGTAAAGCTGATAACACTTGGACACCAAACGAAAATCACTTAGTGGAACATTTAGAAGCTCTTGGATATGATGCAATCTCCTTAGAATCAACGAAAGAAATAACATTTACAGAACAAAACTTATCCCTTCTTCCACATCAACAACTATGGGCTATACAAACAGAAGAAGTAACACCTTATTTAAATAAATCACTAAAAATGTATTCCTTTGTGGTTAAAGGCCATCCCTTAGATCATTCATATGGAATGGTAACTACGGAAGTTGGACTGTTAGTAGATGCAAACAACATCATTGGTGGCTGGTCATTCCCAATGGAAAAGAACAACAGTCTAAGCGGCTCCTATTATTCCTTGAATGGATTAACAGCAGAAGAAGTACAAACAAATTATCCGGCTTGGCAAAAAGAGTGGAATGAAAAATACTAGAAGTCTTTACGATTTAAATTTTAAATGATTTTTCTTGCTAGAAAGGGGAAGGCTACTGATGAAAATAAATGTTAGGAGGCTTTCCCCATGGAACACCATCAAGATCATGCAAGAAATGAATTTTTGTTAAACAAGATGGGCTTTGATCCATCTATGCCAGGACACGAGCAAAGTAAAGAAATGATTCTTCGTCAAGAACCAAGAACAGTAAGAGAAACAGGTAGCGGTATTAGTTTAGACAGAGACAAACGTCTAGAAATCGGTCTACATTTAGACGAACATTTATGTGCATTTAACGTCGCTTTGCACCAATATACTAAACACCACTGGTTAACTGAGGGTGCAGAGTCTTTTGGAAGCTTACATCACATTTTAGATGAGCACGTTGACGTAACAAAGAAACATATTGACCAAGTTGGAGAACGCGTTGCAAGACTTGGAGTAGTTCCTACAGCTCACCCAGTTACTCAGCATGCTCTTTCTTATATTAAACACGAGCCAGAAGGACGTTACACGATGCGTGACTTCCTACGTAACGATTTAGAGCACGAATTAAAGATTCAATTAATGTTGCGCAAAACAATTGATCGCGCACATGAGTTTAAAGACTTTGGAACAGTACAAGTCCTAGAAGAAATTTTATTAAAGCGTGAAGACTTAGGCTACCATTTATGGTCTCTATTAGAAGATGATTCACTAGTACGCGGTATGAATCATTTCTTCGAAGGCGGAGATGACGTAGCATCCAATCGTCCATTAAATCCTAAATTGAATTAAGATGGTAAAAAAATACCCTCTGCAATTATTGCAGAGGGCGTTTTTATGACGAAGCATTATCAATAAATTTCTTATATTTACGAGCTTTCAAAAAGTAAAGTGTACTTCCACATAGGCTCAAAAAGGAAATAATCATATACGCTAGCTGTTGAGTAGATGTTCTAGTCTCCATAGGCAATAACGCGCCAAGAAAGAACATTGCTCCAATCGCTAACAACACAATACCAAAGTGACGGTAATCTTTCACTTTTCCTTGCCAATTCTTCAACATCATTACCACCCCTTACTATAGTACTAGTGTAACATAGTAAGAGAAACATTCCGTTTGGTAATAACTAGAACTTACGCTTCAAAAGCATGCTTTAAATCTTCAATTAAATCCTCTACATCTTCTAATCCGACAGAAATACGAACCAATCCATCCGTAATTCCTAACTCTGCACGACGCTCAGCAGGGATAGATGCATGTGTCATTTGAGCTGGTAAAGAAATCAAGCTTTCTACCGCTCCTAAACTTTCTGCTAACGTGAAATATTTAGTAGAACGTAACACTTGCTCTGCTTTTTCTTTACTTCCAACATCAAAAGAAACCATACCACCGAATCCAGTTGCTTGTTTCTTCGCTACCTCATGACCTACATGAGATTCTAGTCCCGGATAATAAATAGTAGATACTAATGGATGTTCCTGTAAGAAATCAACAATCGTTTTCGTATTCTCTTCAATCTCTTCCATACGAATACCTAACGTCTTAATACCACGGATCAATAACCAGGAATCTTGAGGTCCAAGAACGCCTCCAGTAGAGTTTTGAACAAAATGTAGATCTTCCGCTAGCTTTTTCGTTGCTACAACCACTAAACCAGCTACCACATCAGAGTGACCGCCAATGTACTTTGTTGCAGAGTGAAGGACAATGTCTGCACCTAATGCAATTGGATTTTGCCAATATGGCGTGCTGAACGTATTATCCACTACTAGCAGTAAATTTTGCTCTTTTGTGAAAGCTGCTACTTCTGCAATATCCGTAATTTTCAGTAATGGATTTGTTGGTGTCTCTAAATAAACCATTTTTGTGTTTTCTTGAACAGCTGCTTTCACTTCATCTAGATTACTAGTATCAACAAGAGTAGATTCAATTCCAAAGCGGTTCAACACTTTTGACATCACACGATATGTTCCACCATACACATCATCCGTCATAATAATATGGTCACCAGCATCTAATAGCATTACTACTGCCGTTACTGCCGCCATACCAGATCCGAAAGCGAAACCAGCTTCTCCGCCTTCTAGATCCTTAATTAACTCCTCTAAAGCAAAACGAGTTGGGTTTCCTGTGCGAGAATACTCATAGCCTTTATGCTTTCCTACTTCTTCTTGCTTGTACGTACTAACCTGATAGATTGGTACACTAACTGCACCAGTATGTTCGTCTCCTACAATACCACCATGAATTAATTGTGTTTTTTTACGCATATTATATTCCTCCTTCATAAATTTTCTTGCTTAAGTATCGTTCACTTGAATCCGGGAAAATGGTCACGATATTCGTACCGGCTGGTGATTTTTCCGCCTCCAATAACGCAGCATGTAACGCAGCTCCAGAAGAACTTCCTACTAATAGACCTTCTTTTAAAGCCAATTCTTTTACTCTATCAAAAGCATCCACGTCTAAAACGGTATGGATTGCATCAAAATTCCCTTTATCCATAAACGGAGGAAAAAACTCCATTCCAATACCTTCTGTTTTATGAGGACCAGACTCCCCACCATTTAAAATAGAGCCTTCAGGTTCGACGATTACTGTTTTTATAGCCGAATTCTTTTCTTTTAGGAACTGAGCTGTTCCCTGGAACGTTCCACCTGACCCAGCACCAGCTACAAACGTGGAGATTTGTCCATCTAGTTGTTCCCAAAGCTCAGGACCTAACGTTTTATAATACGTTCTAGGGTTAGCAGCGTTATGAAATTGTTGTGGACTGTAAGAGTTAGGAATCTCATTCAATAACTCTTTTGCTTTCGCAATAGCTCCTTTAATCCCTTCGGATGTTGGCGTGTGTACAATTTTCGCACCTAGCGCTTTCATCAAATCTTGCTTTTCTATACTGAACTTCTCTGGAACACAGAAGATTACGTTCAAATCAAATGGAATGGCTGCTAAAGCTAAACCGATTCCAGTGTTTCCTGCAGTCGGCTCTATGATGGTAGAACCTGCTGAGATGACACCTCTTTCAAATGCATCTTCTAGCAGTTCTTTTCCAAGCCTATCTTTTACACTTCCACCTGGATTAAAGCTTTCTAACTTCGCAAATAATCGTACCCCTTCTGGTAAAGTAAATTGCGTTACCTCTACTACAGGTGTTTGACCAATCATCTCATGGATATTACGATATACTTTCATCTCACCAATCCCCTCCCTACATTACATAGCAAAAGTCTGCCACTTCGATCATGACAGACTTATACGATTGTCTTTTTTCCGACTCTTTTTATGCTAAACGTTGTACGATTTTCGCTACAAGTTTTGCAGAATTCACCGCTGCTTTCTCTAAGTATTGATCAAAAGAAACGTGTGATTCTTTTCCTGCTATATCTGATAAAGAACGAATGACAACGAAAGGGATGTTAAATTGATGTGCTACCTGTGCAATTGCTGCAGCTTCCATCTCTACTGCTTGGAGTTCAACAAATTTATCTTGAATTGCTTCTACACGCTTCGGATCATTCATAAAGCTATCTCCAGTTGCGATAAGACCTTCCACAACTTGGATACCTTCCATTTCCGCAATGCTGTCTGCTGCTGCTTTTCGTAATAATTCGTTTGCTGTAAATGCTGCTGGCAAGTTAGGAACTTGACCATACTCATAGCCAAAAGCAGTAACATCTACATCATGATGACGCACTTCTGTAGAAATAACGACATCTCCTACTTCTAAAGAAGGATCAAATCCGCCAGCAGAACCTGTGTTAATTACTACAGAAGGTTTAAATTCTTGGAAAAGTACGGCAGTAGACATCGCAGCGTTAACTTTACCGATACCTGATTTCAACAAGACTACTTCTTTACCTTCTAACGTGCCTTTTGTGTATTCACTTCCGGCAATTGTCACCGTATCTGTGTTTGTCATTTGGTTACGTAAAATACTTACTTCTTCTTCCATTGCTCCGATGATGGCAATTGTCATGTAAATCCCTCTTTCTACTTTTTCGTCGCTTCCATCAGCCAGACAAAGTCGTTCATTTGAGTAAAATGAACATCAAAACCTCTAGCTACTAATGCACTTTGTAAGAAAGGGATTGTCGTGTAATACTCTCTTTCTAGGTCAGTGGCAAGATTGTGATAGCCTTTGTCTTTTGCTTCTTGAATCGCGTGTGCAAATGTTTCTTTTGATTCATACATTGTATCTGCAAAGACTATTTTATCACCTTTACCTAGTATGTTGCTATAGCGATCAAACGCTTGTAATTTTTCATCATCTGTCAAGTGATGAAACGCATACGTACTAACAATCGTGTTTACTTTTTCTTGAACAGAAAAGTGTAAGAAATCACCATCTACCATTTCTACAAACTTTCCAAGCTTCTTTTGAGCAATCGCTCTCATTTCTGGAGAAGGCTCCACACCGATCACTTGGTCCGCATATTTTAATAGTTTTAAAGATAAGTTTCCTGTACCAGTTCCAAATTCTAAAACAGTTCCATTTGAACATTTGGCAACTGTCTCTAAGATCGTTTCATAGTCACGGAATACTTCTTCATATTCTTTGTCATGCCCTTGTACTGTTTCATCATACGTGTCAGCCCATTCTGTAAATAGATCTAAAAATTCTCTCCCCATGAGATAACCTCTCTTCTTTCGTCATATATAATAATTCCTATAAGTATAGTATGAATTAAAAATAAAACTGTTCTTAACTTAACAGGGAGTAAGTATTTTTGTCAAATTAGTAGCTTCCAAGAGAGAGTAGGTAATTTTCTGAAAATGACAAAAAGAGCAGCTTAGCCGCTCTTTTTGTCATTTTTCACTAACGTTTGTACTTCCGTTGGCTTCCAACCTTGTCCGTCCACCCACTGTAAATACACTCGATAGTTCTCTGATTGATCTTTTGGTGTTACTGTAGCTACTGCTTGAGTAGCTGGATCTCCCCCACGTTCCATTCGCCATACAATCATATCGTCTATTGATAATCCTGTTGCATACGATACCGCTTTTAACTTTTCGTTCCAGTCTACTGTACCTTGGTCAAAGGAATTAGAAAAGTTGGATTGCTCCGTTCCTACAGGTTGCCAATTGGGATTTTGAGCGGTTGTTTTGACGTTATTTTCCGTACTTTCCTCCACAACCATTCCTTCTTGACCACTTTCTAAGTCCACTTCCTCTTTTTCTTGTTGTTCTTCTAATTCACTGTCTTCTGTTTCTGTATCTTCTGTTTCTGTATTTTCATCTGAAGATGTATCTTGTTCTGATTCTACTTGATCATTCGTATTCGCTTCTTCATTCGTCGATTCCGAAGCAGCTTGATTATTATCGCCTCTGTTCGTTAAACCAAAAATGGAAGCAGAAACAACAAGAATTAAAATAATGACGATTGCTATTAAGCTATTTAGTACAAAATTTGTTTTTCTCTTTTTGCTCGTTGGTGAGAACGAGATGAACCCATAATCTACCTCTCCTTTCCTTCCTGCCACCCATTTTACCATGTACAGAATAAAAGGTGTACTAGAAACCTATTTCCTCTATAGCATTTACAAGGTCAATCACAATCGGGTTAATGCCACCTTCCGAGTTTGTTACATCTTCATTTACAACCACCATCGCATATTTTGGTTGATGAAACGGAAAATATCCAGCAAACCATTTATGGTACAATTGTTCCTCACCAGTGAATTTTCCCGTTTCTGCAGTCCCCGTTTTCCCTGCTATCTCCACAGGTAAGTCATTAAACCATTTACCTGTCCCAAGTGGCGAAGTAACAACTGCATGTAAATGCTTTTGAACTTGACTAATGGTAATGGGAGAAAGAACTTGCTTTTCTAGTGTTTGTTCGGAAAATCGGTACATTGGAGTACCATTTTTATAATCGATAGATTGAACTAGTTTGACCGATTTCTTTTCCCCACCCCTTGCAATAGTTGCCATCATATTTACAACAGAGAGTGGAGTAACCAGCACGTCTTGTTGCCCTATAGCAGTTTGACGAACAATCCCAGGTTGAGTTGCATGTGTTTTGTCTGCAAATACCTGTCCTTCTGTTTTTTTCCACTGATGAAAATCTGTCTCATGATATACATCACCTGTCCAAATTGCATGTTCCGTTATGCCTAATTTCTCCGCATAATTTGCTAGTAAATTTGCATCCTTCTCCATTAGTCTTTCACCTAATTCTCCAAAGGTAAAATTACAACTTTGCGCAAAGCTCTCCTCTAAAGAAAGCACACCTTTATCATCCGTCTTCTCTTTCCCTAACACATTCCAATCACAATCAAACGATTCATTAGAGGAAGTGACCCCCTCTTCTAATGCTGCTGCTAACACAACTGTTTTAAAAACAGAACCTGGAAATAAAGGTGTTAACAACTGATTTCGCACACTGTTATTTCCATATGGATTCTTTTGATTAATCTGTGGTCTAGATGCCATAGCTACTACCTCTGATGAAGCAATATCTATCAGAGCAACTCCACCTTTTTTACATCATGTTTCGTTAAGATTTCTTCTGCTACTTGTTGAATAGGAGTTTGTATCGTAGTTCGTATATTCAACGGATAATAGGGATTAGCATTTCCTGCATATTTTACATGTAAACCGAATAAAGGCCTTCCAATCGCATCAACGTGATAAATTAATCGAGACTCCATTTCTGGAATGACAAACGAATCAAAACTTGCTTGAAGACCCTCAATTCCAATCGGTATAGAAGCAGGTAAGGATAAATGAGGATATCTAGATTTCAACTGGGATGGATCTTCTCGAATGAGTCCAATGAGATGTTCTGCTTCTATTTGTTTCTTCGGATAAAGTTTTTCACTAGCAATTAATCCAGGAATATTCCAATCGTTTATTTCTGCCATTTTTACTGCTGTTAATTCAATTGGACCAATTGAAGCTAAAGCAAAAGGTTCATTATGCTCTTTTAGCTGTCGATCAATCTGGTCTACTGAGATAGCTAGAAGATTAGCTAATTTCTCTTTGTCCCATTGTATATATTTTAGAAATGGGAATAGAATTACCACGTTCTTCACGTCGTAAGATAATGGATTGCCTTCGTTATCTAAAAAATGGCCTCTACCATCATCAATTTGAATAGTTTGTGTACGCTGACTGACACTGTTCTCCAATAAATTAATTTGATGTTTTCCGAATGATTCTGTATGTAGCAATTGTAGGGTAGCCAGACGAAAATGTATAATACCGAAAATTAACAGAAAGATTATTGCAACAAACCTTGCCCTTTTTTTCAATAGTCTCACCTCATTCTCATTTTGGACGGGAATGAGACAAGACATACTAGCTACATAGGGGAGTGAAGTAGATATTCCCATACTTGTTTGTTGTTTAGTACCATACAACAAAAATGATAATCATCTAAGCATGAGGTAACAGATGAGTTTTTACTGCTCGACGTAAATGGACACTCATCTAAAAGCAAGCCACATCACGTGGCCAACGAGGAGTTGTTACTGGTCACGTAACAAAAACAGCAGACTTCTTATAGAATGTCTGCTGCAATAGTAAAGATTATGATACCGATACGATACGTACGTTCATTTCACCAGCTGGTGTTTGAACTGTTACTTTATCATTTACTTTATGACCTAATAGACTCTTTGCAATTGGAGAGTCATTAGAGATTTTCCCTTCAAATGGATCAGCCTCTGCGCTACCTACAATTGTGTAAGTCTCTTCATCACCATCAGGAAGTTCTACAAATGTAACTGTGCGACCTAAAGCTACTTGGTCACCTTTCACTTCATCTTCTTTAATAATTTTTGCATTACGAATCATATTTTCTAGTGTCGTAATACGACCTTCCACAAATGCTTGCTCTTCTTTAGCAGAATCGTACTCAGAGTTCTCTGATAGGTCTCCAAAGCTACGAGCAATTTTAATACGCTCTACTACTTCTTTACGTTTAACCGTTTTCAATTGTTCTAATTCTTGTTCTAATTTTGCTTTCCCTTCCGCTGTCATCGGGAATACTTTTTCGTTGGACATGACGTTCACTCCTTCAGTATGTTACACGATTATCGTGACAAAGGCATTCGAGTAGACAATAATCGAAAAAGAGGGCATTTCTCTCAATTAAAGTTGAAAGAAACGCATCCTCTGTAAGAATACCTATAATTGACATCTATGATATCGTATTATAAAAATGACTTTTGTTCAAGAATTGTTTGAATTTTTGTTACCATTAAATCAATTGCAACGTGATTTTGGCCACCTTCAGGGATAATTATATCAGCATATCGCTTTGTTGGCTCAATAAATTGATTATGCATTGGGCGAACAACGCTAATATATTGCTCAATCACAGACTCAATAGTACGTCCTCGTTCTTTAATATCTCTCAACATACGACGAATAATACGTAAATCTGCGTCTGTATCCACATAAAGTTTCATATCCATTAAATTACGTAATCTCTCGTCTTCCAAAATTAAGATTCCTTCTAAGATAATAACATCTTTAGGATCTACTGGAATGGTTTCAGAAGAACGAGTGTGTAGAGTGTAATCATACGTTGGCTTTTCCACTGGTTCATGACGAAGCAGTGACTCTATGTGTTCTAGTAATAAATCATTATCAAACGCTAATGGATGATCATAGTTAGTTTTTAAACGTTCTTCCAATGGAAGATGGGTTTGATCTTTATAATAGTAGTCTTGCTCTATCATAAGAATGCTATGACCTTTGAATTGTTCATATATAGCTTTTGTAACGGAGGTTTTACCAGAACCTGAACCTCCAGCAACACCGATAACAACAGGCTTACGACTCATGCGATTATGCGTTCTCCTTTCGCATCATGTTGTTAGCATGAAGTGGACGATCCACTTTAAATTTAACAACTTGAAGCGGATGTCTAGCTGCATCCAATGAATTTCCTTCTTCATCAAAAATCTCTTCTACAACGATTTTAAAGTTCTCAATATCTGGGCCGAAGAATTCTACTTCATCACCAGGTTTGAAATGGTTACGTTGTTGAAGTGTGACAACTTGTGATTCCTCGTTGTAGTCTAACACAAGACCAACAAATTCATGCTTCGTTGCACGGCCATGCACACCATACATTTGCTCTTCGAATCCAGGTGTCCCTTCAAAGAATGCAGACGCAGCATCACGATTTGCACACTTCTCAAGCTCTACTAACCAAGCAGGGTCAATTGTAAAGTTTTCTGGATCTGCACAATATGCATCAATGATTTTACGATAGACAGATACTACTGTTGCAACGTAATGAATGGATTTCATACGACCTTCTACTTTTAAGCTATCAATACCTAGCTCAATCATACGTGGAATAGATTCTACTAGTTTTAAGTCTTTTGGACTCATCGCAAAAGGTGCATCGCCATCAGAGAACTTAGGCGTTTCTACATTTTCTTGACGATCTAGTAAATCATAATCCCAACGACAAGACTGACAACAACCACCACGGTTAGAATCACGTGCAGTCATGTGGTTACTTAACGTACAACGGCCAGAATAAGCGATACACATAGCACCATGAATAAATGTTTCAATTTCGATGTCTACATGGCGCTTCATTTCAGCAATTTCGTCGCCACTTACTTCACGCGCTAAAACTACGCGGTGAAGCCCTTCTTCTTTCCAGAATTCAACCGCTTTATAGTTAGATAGAGACTGTTGTGTACTTAAGTGCACCTCTACTTTAGGAGCAACACGTTTACACGTCTCAATGATCAGTGGATCCGCTACGATAATTCCAGTAACTCCCGCTTCTTGAAGACCCATTAGATAGTCTTCTAGTCCGTCCATGTTTTCATTATGTGCATAAATGTTTGTCGTAACATAGATTTTTGCTCCGTACTTCTTCGCGAATTCCACGCCTTCTTTCATTTCTTCAAATGTAAAGTTTCCAGCGTTTGAACGTAATCCGTATTCTTGACCACCAATATATACAGCGTCTGCTCCATAATGAACAGCGATCTTTAATTTTTCCAGATTTCCAGCTGGTGCTAGTAATTCAGGTTTTTTGACAATAACACGTTTGCCATCTACTACCTTAGAAATTTTATCTTCTATTATTGCTGTCATCGCACATTCCTCCTTATCTTTTAATAAACTGTTTCTTTAAAGAAAAATCCTGTATCTAGTGGTCGATGTTCTGGTTGCATCGCTTCAATCTGTTCTAGCCATTCGCCTTTTTTCTCTTCATATAGATCTTCGTCAGATACTAGTGTATCAATTGCTTCTCGATATAAAGCTGTGACTTTTGTAATATACTCAGAAGTTTGAAGGACACCGTCCACTTTCAAGCTATCAATGTTCCCCTCCACTAATTCAGGAAGTTCATCAATCATACAGATATCATTAGGACTCATAATGTGCGTTCCATTTTCATCTTCATAGATTGGGTACTTGTTATTTCGCTCTTTATCATAGAGAAGTAACGTTCGAGAATCCTCTAACTTTTCTAAAGGCATTGTTTTCCCTTGGTAGCGGTAGTAGTTACCAAGTAACGTACGTTTTGATTGGAACATACAAGTCATTCCATGTACTTGTACCTCCACTGCTACTTCTGCATTTTCTTTAATTTCTAATACTGCATCCATACTAAGTTCACGAGCAAGTACAGCGCGAGTAGCACCCTTTTGCCCCCAATAGTTACATGTAAACCAGTTAGTTGCAGTTGTTTCCGTATTCCAATGTAATGGCATAGTAGGAGCTGCTACTCTAGCTGCCATAATCACAGCAGGATCTCCAAAGATTACGCCATCTACAGAGATGGAAGCTAAGTAACCGATATAGTCCTCTAATTCTCCTACTCGATCATTATGGAAAATAGCGTTCATCGCTACATATACTTTTTTATCATGTTTGTGCGCAATTTCTACTGCTTCTTTTACTGCTTCTTTGGTAAATTCTCCTGCTAATCGCAGACCGTATCGTTGTTCTCCAATTACAAATGCATCTGCACCTGCGTTACATAATTCCTGAACGTGTGCAACGGAATGAGGTGTCACTAATAATTCAGGCTTCTTCATTTGGTCTCACTCTCCTTGTCGTAATAGCTAGTCCATCGCCAACAGGAACAATCATTGTGTAATACTCTTCATGATTCATCAACCAATGATTATATGACTTAATCTTTTTGACTAATTGACGGATTCGCTTTGGTTCTATTTGTTCTACCTCTTCCTCAGGTGTTGCGACTAATCCTTTAAAGAGGACATTATCTGTATAAATTACACCTTGTTCACTTAGCATAGGAGCATATAAATCAAAAAATCGTTGATATTGTCCTTTTGCTGCATCAATAAAGATTGCATCGTATGGTCCATGCATCTTAACTTCCTCCACCACTTCTAGTGCATCCCCTTGAATCAGAGAGATTTGTTCTGCTAGATTTGATGTTTGAATATATTGTTTTGCAACTGTTGCTCTTTCTTCATCTCGCTCAATTGTGATAATGGTTACATTTGGTAGAGTGTCTGCCATACGTAGTCCCGAATAACCAATTGCAGCACCAACCTCTAAAATCTTTTTTGGTTTTTGCACTCTAAGCAATTGTAGCAACGTTTCCATTCCCACAATATCCATAATAGGAACATGGTGTTCCGTTGCATATTGCTCCATGTCTTGGAAGAGTGATTCTCTAGGTTGAACAAGTTCACTTAAATAATTTGTTATGGCATTTTCCATGCGAACAGCACCTTTATAATATCTTATAAAAAGACGATAACATGAAAAGAAGAAAGCTATACTAGAGCTTTCTACCTACTCACGGACTCGTTCCATTAATTCGTTAAAAACCTTGAACTATTCTATCATAAAAAGAAGAGGATT
The DNA here is from genome assembly GCF_015482585.1 of Mangrovibacillus cuniculi. Taxonomy (NCBI): domain Bacteria; kingdom Bacillati; phylum Bacillota; class Bacilli; order Caryophanales; family Bacillaceae; genus Mangrovibacillus; species Mangrovibacillus cuniculi. The sequence continues at coordinate 1,644,609 of NZ_CP049742.1, forward strand.
GCGAGAAAAGAAGCAATCCTCTTTATGTTAATTAATCGTTTTTGATATGTTCATCAATTAAATCATTATGCTCTGAGTATGTCTTTGAATAATAGACTTTACCAGTTTCTGTTGCAGCTAAGAAATAAAAATAGTCAGTTTCTGCTGGATTTAACACAGCACGTATAGCACTTTCCCCTGAGTTTGCGATGGGTCCAGGTGGCAAACCTTGATTTTTATAGGTATTGTATGGGGAATCTGTTTCTAAATATTCATATAGAACACGCTCTTTATGTTTTCCCATTGCATATAAAACAGTTGGATCTGTTTGTAATGGCATACCTTTTTCCATTCGGTTATAGAAAACACTTGCCATCATCTGGCGGTCTTCTTCTGAAGGAGCTTCCTCTTCTACAATTGATGCAAACGTTAATACTTCATGTGTAGTCATCTCACTACCTGCAATATCTGTTTGGAACTTCCCTACTACAGCATTCGTTTTGTTTAACATCTCTCTTACCATATCTTCTAACGAAGGATTCTCTTCATAAAACTCATAGGTTGCAGGGAATAGGTACCCTTCTAGTGGATATTTTACTTCCTCTCCTAAAACTTCTTCACTTAATAGGTTTGGATAATCATTCATTAACTTCTCGACGAACTCTTGGTCATTTAATTCCGTAAACACTTCTTCACTACTCATGTTTAATTTCTCTGCTAAAACCTCTGAAATCTCCACGAGCTGTAAACCTTCTGGAACCGTCAATTTAAATTGTGCTTCTCTCATTACTTTACCTGTTTGTAATTGACTAATAAGTTCATCAATATTCATTGAGGGACTTAATTGATACGTTCCTGCTTGAAAATTGTTGTGATTATTAAAACGAACATAATATCGGAAGATGGTTTTATTTTTAATAAGCCCATTTTTTTCAAGAATATTTCCAATAGTAGTTACACCTGAACCAATAGGTATTTCTACTGTTTTCGTTTCTTCATTTGTAGGTTCTACCGCTTTTAAACTAGATGATATATACACATATCCTGCAATTCCCACTGCAAGAATGATTGCTACTAAGACAGATGTTACTATTAAGACAATTTTTCTTATTGTTTTCGCTTCTTGTTGTTTTTGTAGCTTTGACTCACGAACTCTATCTTTAAAGCTCTTTTGATCCTCATTAGACATAAAAAAACTCCTTTCGACGACAATTAGCATAGAAACAGAATTTTCGCGCACGATTTTCCGTTATTATACCATAATCGACAAAAGGAAAAGTAGTAAAAGCAGAGTGGAATGCTTTTATTTCCAATAATAAGTATGTGTTTTTAACCACAATTTTAAAAAGTTATGACAAAAATCAAACGTGAATGCAAAAGGATTTCCACTACAGGGGGACGCTTTCCACTACGAAAAGCGGAAGGCGCGCGTTTAGCCACGGTAGGAAAGTTCAGAAGACCGAGGAGGCAGTTCTTCAGCCACCGGAGGGCTTTTGAACTTTCCCGAGTGGTTGCGCACCTGGAGCTAGACATAACACCTTCCCCTAGGAGTCGCCCCCTTCCGCTCCAATCCCAAGGATGCTTTTTTAGAAGCACTAAATCTGCAGTATTTAAAAATCAATTACTACGAAAAAAGGTACATTCATTTTTTATGAATGTACCTTTTGTATCAGCCTCTTTATCTTTATAAGTTAAAGAGAATTACTCTCCAGCTTCCTCTTCATCAAGGAAAGTGTTTAGCATTTCTTCGATCATATCCCACTCTTCTTCTGTCTCAATTGGTTGAAGCTCTCCAGCTTCTCCATTAACCGTTTCTTTGAAGCTTGATGCGTGAATTTCAATATCGTCTGCATCATCTTCATCTGCACCTACTGGATAGTAAAGTACGTAAGATTTTTTGAAGTCTTCTGATTCGAATGTGAATAGTACCTCACATAACTGCTCGTTACCATCTTCGTCTACAACTGTGATATGTTTTTCACCATGTTCCATAATTAACACCTCATTTATAAGATTGACGGTCTAAAAATCCTTGTAAGATCATCACCGCTGCCATTTTATCAATGACTTTTTTTCGTTTTTGTCTACTAACATCAGCCTCTAGTAAAACTCGTTCAGCAGCCATTGTGCTTAGACGTTCGTCCCACATTTCAACCGGAAGATTAAATGTATCACGAACTCTGTCTGCATACAACATACATGCTTCCCCACGAGGACCTAAAGTATTATTCATATTTTTCGGTAAGCCAATTACTACTTTACTTACCTCGTACTCCTTGATTAAGTCCGCTAATCGAGCTAAACCCAACTCCCCAGCTTCTTCATCAATCTTAACTGTCTCGATGCCTTGAGCGGTCCATCCCATCGCATCACTAACTGCGACACCAACTGTTTTGGTACCGACATCTAGACCCATTACTCTCATCTTTATCCCTCGCGATGCTGTTGTAAATAAGATTTTACTAATTCCTCAATAATCTCATCGCGTTCTAATTTACGAATTAAATTACGCGCGTCCAGATGACGAGGAATGTAAGCAGGATCTCCTGATAAAAGATAACCCACTATTTGATTAATAGGATTGTAGCCTTTTTCCTGCAACGCCTCGTGCACTTGATTAAGTACTTCTTTTACATCATGTTCAATGGAATCATCTGAAAAGTTAAAGCGCATCGTGTTGTCAAAAGAGTTCATCTACAGCACCTCACAAATTTCTTGGAAATCAATTTCGCAAGAAACGTCATTTTTCCTACTATTACTATTGTACAACAAGAAGAGTAGGAAAGGAAGTTTTCGAATTACTTAACGTTCGTAATCCATGTTTCCACAAATTGCAGAGATTCATTCACTTTTTCTGGTTGTTTTCCACCTGCTTGCGCCATGTCTGGACGACCACCGCCACCACCGCCGCAAATAGAAGCTAACTCTTTTACCAGCTTTCCAGCTTGGTAACCTTCTTTTACTAAGTCAGGAGTAACAGTAGCGATAAAGTTTACTTTCCCTTCTCCAGTAGTAGCTAATACCACGATACCAGATTCGATAGACTGCTTCAGTTCGTCAGCCATTGTACGAAGAGTGTTCATATCCGCTACATTTACTAGTTGAGCAAGGTAACGAACCCCGTTCACTTCTTTTACTTGATCTATTAATTGGCCAGCTTCGATATTTGATAATTTTGCAGCTAAAGATTCATTTTCACGTTGCGCTTCTTTTAACTCAGCTAGAAGTGATTCCACTCTAGTTACAAGGTCAGCTGGCTTAGCTTTCACAAGACTTGCAGCAGTTTTTAATGTATCGACTTGTTCTTTCATATAGCCATATGCTTGAGCACCTGTTACAGCCTCGATACGTCTCGTTCCCGCTCCAATTCCACTTTCTCCAATCAGCTTGAATAAACCAATCTCTGCAGTGTTTGCTACGTGACAACCACCACAAAGTTCTAACGAGTAATCTCCAATTTGAACGACACGGACAACATCACCGTACTTTTCTCCAAATAGAGCCATAGCCCCCATTTCTTTTGCTTCCGCTAGAGATTTATTGGAGATATCTACTTGTACGTTCTTCCAAATTTGTTCATTTACTTTTTGTTCAATTAACTCCAGTTCCTCTGCTTGAACTTGACCAAAGTGTGAGAAGTCAAAACGAAGGCGGTCTGGTTGAACTAGTGATCCTGCTTGGTTTACATGCTCTCCTAATACATCTTTTAATGCTTGGTGTAATAGGTGAGTAGCTGTGTGATTTTTAATAACGCTGCTACGAATATCAGTTGCTACTTTAGCCAATAATTCCTTGTCATTTTCAAGCGTACCTTCTAACACTTTCACTTTGTGTAAAGATTGACCGTTTGGAGCTTTTACTACATCTAGCACTTCTACTTTCACACCATCACCAGTAAGAGTACCTTTATCTCCAACTTGTCCACCGCTTTCTGCATAGAAAGGAGTTTGGTTAAGGATAATTTGCGCTTCTTCACCAGCTTCTACATTCTCTACAAATTCGCCGTTTTGCACAAGTGTTACAACACGTGAATGAACAGCTAATTGAGAGTATCCAACGAACTCACTTTCCACTTTCACATCACCAAGAACGCCACCTTGTACTTGCATGCTTCCTGTATCTTGACGTGCTGAACGAGCTCGTTCTCTTTGTTTTTCCATCTCGACTTGGAAACCTTCAGAATCAATCGTTAATCCTTTTTCTTCTGCGTATTCTTCTGTTAATTCAACAGGGAATCCGTACGTATCATAAAGACGGAAAACATCCGTTCCTTTAATTTGACGAGATTCAGACTTACTAGCTTCTTCTAACAGTGTAGAAAGAATTGCAAGACCTTCCGTTAGGGTTTCATGGAATCGCTCTTCTTCATTCTTTACAACTTTTTGGATGAATGCTGTTTTTTCTTTTACCTCTGGGTAGAAGTCGACCATAATTTCTGCTACTACAGGTACTAATTCAAACATGAATGGTCTTTCAATCCCAATAGCTTTTGCGTAACGAACAGCACGGCGTAGTAAACGACGTAGCACGTATCCACGACCTTCGTTAGATGGAAGTGCACCGTCGCCAACTGCAAACGAAACTGTACGGATGTGGTCAGCAATAACTTTATACGCTGTATCCGTATCACCTTTTGTACCATAGCTCACATTTGCTAATGATTCCGTTGCGCGGATAATCGGCATAAATAGATCTGTATCAAAGTTCGTAGGTACGTTTTGTACGACACATGCCATACGCTCTAATCCCATACCAGTATCAATATTTTTCTTCGGTAGAGGTGTATACGTATTGTCTGGATTGTGGTTGAATTGCGAGAACACTAAGTTCCATATTTCTAAATAACGTTCATTCTCTCCACCTGCATATAATTCAGGATCATTTTTATCGTCGCCATATTCTGGTCCACGATCATAGAAGATTTCTGTATTTGGTCCACTTGGGCCTTCTCCTATATCCCAAAAGTTTCCTTCTAGACGGATGATTCGCTCAGCTGGAATCCCAATACCTTCATGCCATAGTTTAAACGCTTCTTCGTCTTCTGGGTGGGTCGTAACAGAAAGCTTCTCTGGATCAAAGCCAATCCACTTCTTATCCGTTAAGAATTCCCATGCCCATTCGATTGCTTCTTTTTTGAAATATTCTCCGATAGAGAAATTCCCTAACATTTCAAAGAAAGTATGGTGACGAGCAGTTTTCCCTACGTTTTCAATATCGTTAGTACGAATCGATTTTTGCGCGTTTGTTATACGTGGATTCTCTGGGACTACACGTCCATCAAAGTATTTCTTAAGTGTCGCAACCCCTGAGTTAATCCAAAGTAAAGATGGGTCCTCATGTGGTACTAGTGAAGCACTTGGCTCAATACGATGTCCTTTTTCTGAAAAGAAATCTAAGTACATTTGACGAATTTGTGCACCTGTTAATGATTTCATGTTAACTCCTCCTTCTGTATGTAAGGCAAAAATAGAAAAAGCCCTTCTGTCATAACAGGGACGAGAAAATCGCGGTACCACCCTGGTTATGAAAGAAAGGCTTTCATCACTTTAATGCTATAACGTAGCAAACGGCTCACTTCAATTATGAGCACTCTGGTTTAGCGTTCAACTAGCCTTCGTTTAAAACTTCTTTCAGCCAAGGAAGTTTCTCTCTTCAAACGGACTCTAGTCTACTTAGAACCTTCGACGTATTATCATCTATTGAACTTAGTTTGAATTATAATGAAATACTATCAAGAATGTCAATGTTCGAATGATGTTTTACGTATCTTTTAGGATCGCCCTTTTATTTTTTTCATCTAAAAGCACGTGGTAAATTACTCTTACAACTGCAAAAAACGGAACGACTAACAATAATCCTACAAGTCCTGCTAGTTCTCCCGCAACTAAAAGTAGTGCAAGAATAACAAGTGGATGTAAGTGAACACTCTTACCGACAATCCACGGGGAAAGGACATTACCTTCTAAAAATTGAAGCGCAACGATTAGAATAATTACCCAAATCACCGTACTCCAGGACATTGTAGCAGCAATAGCTATGGTAGGAATCGCCCCAACAACCGGTCCGAAATAAGGGATAATATTGGTCAAGCCAATAAATACACCCAGCACGATGGAAAATTTAATATCTAATAACATCAAAGCAACAGTTGCAATGCCTCCTATTAAAACGCAAACAATAAATTGACCTCGGATATATCCACCTAACGTATCATTAATCCCACTAACAATTTTATGTAATGGGTCTTTCCAGTTTTGAGGAGAGATACTTTTTCCCCATCCCTTTAATACATCAAAGTCTTTTAAAAGATAAAAAGAGATAAATGGAATTAAAGCCAAAAATAATATGGCAGTTGACACATAAGCGAATAATGATAACCCTTTTTGCACAAGTCCTACCGCGAATGTCTCTATAGCATCAATTCGTCTATCAACAAATTCTTGTACACCATCTGGGTAAACTTGCGTTTCTTCATGAATAGTAATGAGTCCGTTCCGATAAGATTCTGTCCATGTGGGCACATGTGCAACTAGTTCATTTAATTGTTGATAAAACATTGGCAAGCCGAAATACACCGCAGCTCCAACTCCACCAAAGAATAAAGCATATATCACTGCTATGGTTACTCCTCTATGAATGCCAAAACGATGAACCTTTTCCACAACTGGATGCAATAAAAAGCTAATAAAAGCAGCTACTAAGAATGGCACACACAACCAAAGAATAGCATGAACAAAAGGCTTCCAAACTGGTTGTAATAAAAAAAGGAGATAGAGAACAGTTAAGCCAGCAATGATTAAAATGGTCACCCATAATGCAGATTTAATCTTTTGCATGTACAGTTCCTCCTTTGTTTACATTCAATCTTAGGTTTGCTTACTTGGAAGAAAATATGCTCTTGTATTTGTAATAATTTCAACGGTTGATTTTTTACAGGTTGATTAATATGTGGTTTTATCTTTTGGACCACATGTATTTTTGAAACGTATGCTCAGCTTTCGTTTTTTCGCTTCGTGAACGCACGTTATTTCCGTAACGTGTGCTCTACTTCCCGTTTTTCGGTTCTTGAACACACGTTATTTCCGTAACGTGTGCTCTACTCCCTTTTTCTGCTTCGTGAACGCACGTTATTCTCGTAACGTGTGCTCTACTTCCCGTTTTTCGTTTCTTGACCGCATTTTACACTTTAAGAAATAACAATGAAGGAGACTCATTTAAAAGCAAGCCACATCACGTGGCTAACAATGAGTTGTTACTGGTCACGTAACAAAAAAGCCACCTAAATCCCAATGATTTAGGTGACCCACTTGTTAATGAATGGCTTTGCGAAGTTTTTTCTGCCACTTTTTCATGGACTTTTTGTTCATAGAACGTGAATACGTGGAAGCTGCTACTCCAATTCCGATTCCCAGTATTGATGCAATCGTTTTATTCAAGCCACTCACACCCTTCTAACTAAGTTTTCGTTCATCCTCATGAAATAGATCGTCTAACGAACTTAAACTTCCGTCCTCTTCTACTTGATGGGTGTTAATAATGCCTTTTGATACAGACATCTCAATAAAGCATCCCCAACAATAATATTGATTAATTCCTATTTTACCTAAGTCTTTACTTTGGCAATTTGGACATTTCATCATAGCAAGCACCTCTTCACGTTTATCGTTAGAAGCAGTATTGCCAATTTAATGAAATATAAACAATAGTGTAGAAAATTCCGTTCGTTATTTAAGAGATGAACAAACTTAGCTTATGAGTTTAACTCGAAATCATTCGGCGTAACGTTTTCCATACCAATCATTGGATTTACCTTTTCCCATGTATCTTCTGTTAAAGCTACATGTTCCATTTCTTCGTCGCCCCCGGTGCCAAGTAATTGAAGCATGGATTTTAACATCGTTCGTCGTTGTAAATCATCCGTTCTTTCCACACCAAGTCGAAATGCTGAAGTTTCTCCACAAAGAATTAAGAAGCGTTTACTTCTAGTGATAGCTGTGTATAGTAAATTTCTACGCAACATTCGGTAATAACCGCGAACCACCGGAATAATTACAATAGGGAATTCACTTCCTTGAGATTTATGAATGGAGCAACAGAATGCATGCGTAATTTGATTGAGATCTTGCCGTGTGTATGTCACTTCATTTCCGTCATAACTTACAATCACCATGTCTTCTTTTTCTGTGTTTTCTTTTGCATAAAAGATAGAAATGACTTCTCCCATATCTCCATTGAATACATTTTGCTCTGGTTGATTGACAAGTTGGAGAACTTTATCACCAATTCGGAAAACCACTTCTCCAAATTTCAGTTCTTTCCGCTTGCCATCTAGATTAGGATTAACAATTTCTTGCAGCCTTTTATTTAGCTCATCTATACCTGCAGCCCCACGGTACATCGGAGCTAACACTTGGATATCTCTTAGTGCGTACCCTTTTTTCGTAGCATTCGCCACAACTTTTTCCACAACATCTGGTAATTGAGCTGTCGTACATTGAATAAAACTACGATCTTTTTGCGGTTCAGTTAAGTTAGCAGGGACTGTCCCTTCTTTCATAGAATGCGCTAACTCGATGATCGAAGAACCCTCCGCCTGACGGTAAATATCCGTTAGCTGGACCGTTGGAATCACGTTACTTTCAATTAAATCTTTTAGCACTTGACCAGGTCCAACAGATGGCAATTGGTCATCATCCCCCACCATAATTACCTGCATGCCTTTAGGGATTCGTTTGAAAAGTTGATGAGCTAACCAACTATCTACCATCGAGGATTCGTCGATTATTAGTAGTGATCCTTTGATAAACGGAACTGGCTCATCATCCTCTTCTTCTTGTTCTTCCTCTTGCCCTTTCCAACCTAACAAACGATGAATAGTCATAGCGTTTAAGCCAGTTGATTCTTGCATACGTTTTGCTGCACGACCTGTTGGAGCGACTAGGACATAAGGGTATACTTCCTCTTCTTTATATTCCTTTTTATCAAGTGGCTTTCCATGTAGCTTACTATAGATTTCAACAATTCCCTTAATAACAGTTGTTTTCCCTGTACCTGGACCGCCAGTTAAAATCATCATCCCTGACTTTAACGCCTTTTCAATTGCTTCTTTTTGAGAAGGTGCGTATTCTACTCCAAGCGCTTCTTCCAATTCACCTAACGCTAACAAGAATTCAGATTCAGGGAACTCATCTAAGAAAGAATCATCTGCTAAGATACGCTCTATGCTCGTCACTAGTCCTTTTTCAGAAAAATACAAAGAGGGCATAAATATTTTACGTTCCTCTATAATAATTTTCCCTTCTTCTCCTAGTGCTAAAACTTGCTTAGAGATATCTTCAAAAGGGATTTCTTCTTGGTGATGAGCAAGTAACTCTACTACAGCAGGAAGTAATTCCTCTGCTTCGACATATGTATGGCCTTCTTTATATGTGAGATCATCGAGTAAATGAAGAATGGCCGCTTTCATTCGATCAGGATGACCACCTGTAAAACCTAGCTGAATACCAATTTGGTCAGCTCTTTTAAAACCAATTCCTTCGATGTCCTCCACTAATATGTATGGGTTTTTCTCAATAACACTTAAAGAATCTTCTTTATATAATGAGAATATTTTCATGGAAAGCTGCGGACCAAAGCCTAAGTCAGTCAATCCGACCATGACGTGTTCCAAACCTTGATGCTCTTTTAAGGAATTAATCAAACTTTCCGCTTTGGTTTTCGCTAACTGTGGCACATCATCTAAGATACTTGGATCCGCTAGAATCTTTCGTAATGCTCCTTCACCGATGTGGTCAACTATGCGTTCAGCGGTCTTTTTACCGATTCCTTCAAACAAATCACTCGAAAGATATTGAATCGTACCTTGCTTGGACTGTGGCATTTCCTTTTGAAATCTAGAAACATGGAATTGAGGCCCAAATTTTGGATGCTCTTTTAACTGACCATAAAAGGTATAGGTTGTTTCCTCTTCTAGAGAGGGAAAGTATCCCGTCACCATAAGTTCACGTTCCGCCCAAGAGGTATTTGTTTCTTCTACACGGATGCGGACGACGGAATATAAATTAGACTCGTTGTAAAAGATGGTAACAAGAAGTCTCCCTTTCACATATGGCTCTTTTTGTTGCATGGAATCTTGCCCCATATCCCGTCCTCCTACTCCTTAATTCGATTCAATCATCATCAATAAACTTTGTGCAAAGTCATGACGTGGTTCTAATTCTATCGTTTTCTTCAAATGTTCGATAGCCTTTTCTTTATTTTCTGTACCCATAGCATAAGCTGCACCAAGATTGTAATGCCCATCTACATGATTGGGAGATAATTCAATTACTTTTTCTAATTGCTCTATCGCTAGGTCAAAGAATTCATTTTTCGCATAGCCAATTCCAAGTTGAAAAGTCGCATCCACATCTGAAGGCTCCAATTCTACAGCACGTTGAAGATATGGAATGGCAAGTTTTGTTTGCTCCATGTTCATAAAGCTAATCCCTAACATGGCAAAGACTTCATTTGTTTCTAATCCATTCTGAATGGCTTTTTGATAGTGTGCTGCAGCTTCGTCATAAAGTGATTCTTCATAGGCAACGTTCCCAAGGCTATAATAAGCAGCTGCAAATGTAGGATCTAGTTCAATTGTTTTTTGGTAAAAGGCTTTTGCTCGTTCTAAGTCGTTAACAGCAACAAGCAAGTTTCCGAAGTTAGCGTAGCCAAGTGGATTGGACGGCTCTAATTCAATTGCTTTATTAAAACAATTAGCCGCTTCCTCCCATTTTCCTTCTTTCATTAATTCAATTCCTTCTTGATGCAGATCCATCTTCATTTCCCCCAGTCATAAATTTATCCGTAAAAAGGTGATTGGACAAAATATCAGAGTGACTGCAGAGGGATTTCCGTTACAGGGGGACGCTTTCCGCGGGACGGGCATCTGACTACAAAAGCGGAAGGCGCGCGTTCTGCCGCGGGAGGAAACTTCGGAAGACCGAGTAGGCAGCTCCTGAGCCAACGGAGGGCTTTCGAAGTTTCCCTAGCGGTTGCGCACCTGAAGCTAGAAATGCCTCCTCGTCGCGGTCGCTGAAGAACGCTCTTAGCTCCTGCGGGGTCTCAGCTGTCCGTTTAAATTCCCGCAGGAGTCGCCCCCTTTCACTCCAATCCCTGAATATCTATAGAGTTATGCTATAAATTCTGCAGTGACCTGTGTCTCAAAACACGATAGTTCAAATTCATATGATAACAAAAAAACAGGTGAACATATTATAAAATTCACCTGTTTCTGCATTTTCCAGTCTGTATCGACTGTTTATCTAGATACTAAATCACCCAACATACATTAAACGCTTTTCTTGTTGGAAGATATGATCGATTGTTCCTCCACCTAGACATTCGTCTCCGTCGTAGAAAACAACAGCTTGTCCAGGAGTTACTGCACGTACCGGTTCGTCAAACACTACCTTCATGTCGCCATTTTCTTGCGGATACACTGTTACGTTTGTATCAGGTTGGCGATAGCGGAATTTAGCCGTACATGTGAACGGTTCTGTTTTGGTTTCTTTCGCTACAAAGGAAACATTCGTAGCTGTGATGGAATCAGAATATAGAGAAGGGTGATCAAATCCTTGCTCCACGAATAATACATTCTTTTCCAGGTCTTTCCCTACAACAAACCATGGTTCACCTGATCCACCGATACCTAAACCATGACGTTGACCAATTGTGTAATACATTAGTCCGTCATGTTTCCCTTTTTCTTCACCAGCTAATGTCTTCATAACACCAGGTTGAGCTGGCAGATAACCTTGTAAGAATTCTTTAAAGTCACGTTCACCAATAAAGCAAATTCCAGTAGAATCTTTCTTTGTAGCAGTAGCTAATCCAGCTTCTAAAGCAATCTCACGAACACGCTTTTTATCAATATCACCAATCGGAAACATAACTTTCTCTAATTGGTCTTGTGTTAGCTGATTGAGGAAATACGTTTGATCTTTATTTTGATCAAGTCCACGAAGCATTTTCACTCCAGTTTCATTGCGTTCTACACGAGCGTAATGTCCTGTAGCTAAGTAATCAGCACCTAAACTCATTGCATGTTCTAAAAAGGCTTTAAACTTTATTTCTTTATTACACATAACATCTGGATTTGGTGTTCTACCAGCTTTATATTCATCTAAGAAATACGTAAACACCTTATCCCAATATTGTTTTTCAAAATTAACCGCGTAATAGGGAATGCCAATTTGATTACATACTCGGATTACGTCATTATAATCTTCCGTAGCTGTACAAACGCCATTCTCGTCGGTGTCATCCCAGTTTTTCATAAAAATACCGATGACATCGTACCCTTGTTGCTTTAAAAGTAACGCTGCAACAGAGGAGTCCACTCCACCAGACATCCCAACCACCACGCGTGTTTCATGTGGTGCTTTCATCTCTATCCCTCCTTATTTTTTCCATCGCTCTATAATGTTCACCAATCGCTTAGCTGCTTCTTCTACTTCCTCTTCCGTAGTGGAAAATCCAAAGCTAAAACGAACGGAATTAGTTAATTCATCCGCGTACTTTCCATACATGGCAACTAACACATGAGATGGGTCAATGGAGCCTGCTGTACAAGCTGATCCACTCGATACCGCTACACCAGCTAAATCTAAATTAACTAGTAAAGACTCTACATGTGCGCCAGGAATGCTTAAGTTTAACACGTGAGGTAAGGAATGCTCAAGCGAACCGTTTTGCTTAAAGTCTACTTCTGCTTCTTGTAAGACACCTATAAATGTTTTCTTCCATGCCTCATATTGATTTCGTTTTTCTTCTATAGTAGATTGAGCAATTTCTACAGCTCGTTTAAAACCAGCGATACTTGCTACATTCTCCGTCCCAGCACGACGCTTTCGTTCTTGTTCTCCTCCAAACTGCTGAACAGCTAATGGAGTGCCTTCTCTAACATAAAGGAAACCAATTCCCTTTGGCCCATTAATTTTATGAGAAGAAGTCGAGAGTAAATCAACATTCAGCTCATTTACATCTAGAAATTCCACACCATATGCTTGTACAGCATCTGTATGAAAATAGACTTCTTTATCCTTTAGCAGATGACCAATTTCTTTAATGGGCTGTATCGTACCAACTTCATTGTTCCCATACATAATAGATACTAATGTAGTCTCCTCTGTGATTACCTCATTCAATTGATCAACACTAATACGTCCATCATGATCAACAGGCAAATAAGTGACAGAAAATCCTTCTTTTTCTAAAGCCTGAAAAGCGTGAAGTACTGCATGATGTTCCACTTCGGTTGTGATAAGATGACGACCTTTATTTGCCATAGCCTTCGCCACACCGAAAATCGCTAAATTATCCGATTCTGTTCCACCACTAGTAAAAATGATCTCTTGTTCTTTTGCTCGGATACTAGAGGCTAACACCGCCCTTGCTTGATCAACCTGATGACGAGCTACTCGTCCAAATGAATGGATGCTCGATGGATTTCCGTGAACAGATGTCATCACTTCCATCATCTCAGAGACAACGTCTGGGTGCATAGGAGATGTGGCTGCATGATCTAAATAAATTGTCTTCATCTTATCCCTACTTTCTTTCCAATAGTACGCAAATTAAATATAGAACATATATGGATCAGATTCTCCATCTTCAGTGAAATTAGCCATATCTTCTAATGTAGTAGAATCTAATACATCTTTCACAGCATCGCGAATTCGAATCCATAATTGACGTTTTGCCGGTTCTTCATCTTCTATTCCTTCTACAGGTGAGATAGGACCCTCTAATACACGAATAATATCTCCTGCCGATATCTCTTGTGGTTCTTTCGCTAATTTATATCCACCATAAGCACCACGAATACTTCGAACTAATCCCGCATTTCGAAGTGGTGCAATTAATTGTTCTAAGTAATGCTCTGATAGTTCATGCTTTTGCGCAATCGTTTTTAAAGACGTAGGTCCTTCCCCATGTCTTTTCGTTAATTCAATCATAATCGTAAGCCCGTAACGGCCTTTCGTCGATATCTTCATCGGTCAAAACCCCTCTGCCTTTGTTACTTGTTCGCGCCTTTTCAAATCCCCAGTATTATACCATGAAATAAGCTTCCGTGCATGGACCGTTAAAAACTGGTACACTACTGCTAGAACATTAGTTTGGAGCGGATATCATGAATAAACCATTAGCATTTCGTATGAGACCATCCACGATTGATGAAATAATAGGGCAACAACATTTAGTTGGAGAAGGTAAGATTATTCAACGAATGGTAAAAGCAAAATCATTATCTTCCATGATTCTGTATGGACCACCTGGGATTGGTAAAACATCCATTGCAAGTGCCATTGCTGGAAGCACTTCTTACGCTTTTAGACAGTTAAATGCAGTCACGAACAATAAAAAGGATATGGAAATAGTGGTACAGGAAGCAAAGATGTCGGGAACGGTCATATTGTTACTAGATGAGATTCACCGTTTAGATAAAACAAAACAAGATTTTTTATTACCTCACCTGGAAAACGGAAGAATAGTGCTAATTGGTGCAACAACTAGTAATCCTTATCATGCCATTAATTCTGCTATCCGAAGTAGATGTCAATTGTTCGAACTGTTCCCTTTAACAGATGAAGAGATAGAAGTAGCACTTGTTAGGGCATTAAAAGACAATGTAAATGGACTAGGAAATCAACCTGTTAAAATAGAAGAAAATGCATTAAAGCATTTTGCAAAATCTAGTTTTGGAGATGTGCGATCTAGCTTAAATGCATTGGAATTAGCAGTTCTTTCTACAGACGCAAATGAAGTTGGAGAAATTATCATTACACTTGATATTGCAGAACAATGTTTACAAAAGAAAGCATTTAGACACGATAAAGATGGGGACGATCACTATGACGTAATGAGCGCTTTCCAAAAATCAATTAGGGGTAGTGATACGGATGCTGCTCTTCACTACCTTGGTCGCTTAGTAGAAGCTGGAGATTTACCTACTATCGCTAGAAGATTGCTAGTCATAGCATATGAAGATATTGGACTCGCTAATCCGCAAGCAGGTATGAGAACTTTAGCAGCAATTGAATCTGCAGAACGTTTAGGATTCCCAGAAGGTAGAATTCCGTTAGCCCACGCTGTCATTGACCTCTGTTTGTCACCTAAATCTAACAGCGCAATTGCAGCAATCGATGCAGCTATGA
This sequence comes from Mangrovibacillus cuniculi, assembly GCF_015482585.1. Lineage (NCBI taxonomy): Bacteria > Bacillati > Bacillota > Bacilli > Caryophanales > Bacillaceae > Mangrovibacillus > Mangrovibacillus cuniculi. The sequence continues at coordinate 1,659,782 of NZ_CP049742.1, forward strand.
GTGATATTCACCAAGGCTTGTCTGGTGAGGTTCCTCTCCATTTAAAAGACGCTCATTATAAAGGGGCAAAAGAAATGGGGAGAGGCGTGGAATACTTGTTCCCACACAACTATGAAAACGGTTGGGTCGCTCAGCAATACTTGCCAACTAAATTAAAAGCAAAGCAATACTACCAGCCAAAAAATAATAGTAAAGCGGAGCAAACATACGCTAGTGTGTATGAAGCAATTAAAAAACAACAAAATAAGAGATAGAATTTTCAGTTTATTCATGTTATAGTTGCAGTAAGTTACCGTTAACAAGTGGGAAGGGGACTCATTCAAATGGAATTACTAGTTGCAGCGTTAGGAGTAGTAGCATCGATTTGGGTATTGTATTATCTAGGTAGTACTGGTTTTACGTTTGATGGTCCGAAAGAATAACTATACTTATTAAAAGATTAGTGGCTAGGATAACACGTAAATTAGGTACATTCATTTATGAATGTACCTTTTTGATATAACAGTCTGTAGATGATTCGAGTCTCTCTTACTGCAGAATTAATGCTTTTACTATTTTAATCTTTGGGATTGGAGCGGAAGGGGGCGACTCCTACGGGAAAGGTGTCGTGTCTAGCTTCAGGTGCGCAACCACTCGGGAAAGTCCAAAAGCCCTCCGGTGGCTGAAGAACTGCCTCCTCGGTCTTCTGAACTTTCCTGCCGTGGCTGAACGCGCGCCTTACGCTTTTCGATGTGGAAAGCGTCCCCCTGGAGCGGAAATCCCTGTGCAGTCCATTCCTAAACTTTTTTTGTTATCCAGCTACATCTCTTTTCACAAACGCTACGAATGCAACAGCTTGGAAGAATAGCCAGTGAGCAACTAAGATTATTATAGAGAAACCTAACGTCATGCTTTCAATATACGGAACTCCATTAAAGTAAACAGTTAAATCAGTGTTAGCAAACAGCAAGTACTTTGCCCAATCGAAGTATTGCGTTAATATCAGGGTTGCTGTTGAGCCGACGAACAACAAGAATAAGGATAACCCAATAGCAAGAGATTGATTTCTAAATAAAGTAGATACAGCAAAAGCCATCGTTGCAATTAGTAAAATATCAACTGTCGTAAGTAAATACTGCGTAAACATATTAGCTACCCAAGATTTTTCTACGACTTCACCACCAGCAAAAGATAAATAAGGAATTGCTTCAGATGGTGAACCAAATACGACAAATCCTGTTAGTAAAGAAACGAAGAATAATAGAACTAATAAAGAGAACCCATACGCTAAGACAATCACATATTTTGCCACGAGAATTTGTATTCTATTTGCTGGTCGAATGAGGAGTAATTTGATCGTTCCCCAACTGTACTCAGATGCTACAATGCTTGCAGCAATAATGATGATAAACAATCCAACAAATGACACTAGACCTATGGAATCATCCATAAAAGAAGAAACATTATACTCTTGAAGAGGTGGTAATTCGTTTTCAAGACGATATTCATTCACAGCAATAGACTGTTCTAGATTCTTTTTGTAGTAACTATCACTCAATCCTTTTACTGTTTCTTTATCAGCTGCAATGGTTTGTTGTAAGTCTTGTTCCCAAGTTGGACTAATGCCAATGTTTCCTTGATCTTTATTCATTGCTACTGTAATACCAGCAAGTCCAAAGACCCCTATTATTAATAAAACGACCATGACAATTGTGGATTTTTGTTTCATAATCTTTATCCATTCATTAAGTAATAAACCCTTCATCTTAATATCCCCCTTGTGCCGCAGTTTTTTCTAAGAAACGTTCTTCCAGCGTTTTAGATTGTGGAATAACTGTGTATATATCAACATCCATCTCTACTAAAACTTTTATGATATCTGGTAGTTCCTGTTTAGGCTTTTCTACTTTTACTAATTTTCCTTCTAGTGAGATTCCTTCTGTACGTTCTATCCAGTTTTGAATAGAAGCAACGTTTCCTACTTCCAACAGATACGTAGAAGCGTTTTCTTCTGTTTGTGTTTCATGGACAGATTGGACTTCAATGATTTCTCCGTGCTGTAAAATAGCAAAGCGATCACACATCATCTCCATTTCAGATAACAAATGACTGGAAACAAGAACTGCCATGCCCTTTTCCTTCGTTAGTTTCTTTAAGTGATCTCGAATCTCTCTAATACCAGCAGGATCTAGTCCATTTGTTGGTTCATCCAAAATTAATAGTTTTGGGTCATGAAGGAGACACTGTGCTAAACCTAAACGTTGACGCATTCCTAAAGAATACGTTTTTACTTTTTGGTGAATCGATTTTGTTAAACCTACAAATTCAACTACTTCCTCAATCTTCTCTTTCGTAATTCCTTGGTACATACGTGCATATTGTTTTAAGTTATCGTAACCAGACATAAATTTATAGAATTCTGGATTTTCGACAATGGCACCAATCTTTTTTAATGCTTCCCCGTGATTATTTCTCACGCTATTACCATCTACAATAATATCTCCGTCGGTAATTCCAATCAGGCCAACAATCATTCGGATCGTTGTTGTTTTCCCTGCTCCATTTGGCCCTAAGAAACCAAAAACTTCTCCAGGTTGCACATCTAATGAAATGCCTTTGATGATTTCTTTTCTACCAATCTTCTTTTTTACATTTTTCAATTCTAATACTGATTTCATGCGAGTTTCCCCCTTATTGTCTGTTTTACCCATTGGTTTAAACTTAGTCCTAACTCTTGAACGGATTCAACGGTTGCTTTTTCAATAAGATTACCTTCATTCATTAGTAAAACTTCATCTACTAATGTCTCAATTTCATCTAATTCGTGCGTCGCGATAATCATTGTTTGGTGATCAAAATCAACATATTTTACTAAGCTTGTAATAACAGATTCTCTTACAAGAGGGTCTAAGCCTGATAAAGGTTCATCTAGTAAAATAATAGGTGACTTTCTAGCTAATGTTACTACTAATTTTAAACGTCCACGATTTCCTTTTGATAGTTGTTTCATGATGGCTTTTCGATCTAGCGATAACTCATCTACTAATAAATTTGCTTTAGATAAATCAAAATCAGAAAACTGACTTCCCATAAATTTGACAACTTCTTCTACACTACTGTTGTCGTAAAACATATCTAGTTCCGTTAAGTAAGAAACGTTAGAGATACTTTTTCTTCCTGTGTTTTCTCCTAGTATCCTAACTTCTCCAGTAGTTGGAAATACTAATCCTGTAATTAATTTTAAGAGGGTAGATTTTCCACTTCCGTTCGTACCTAAAACGCCATATACTTTCCCTTTTTCAAAGTCTACCGATAAGGAGTGAATAGCGCATTTCTTTCCATACTTTTTCGTTACTTGCTCGAGTTTTACCGAAACGTCCATCACTCTTCCCCCTTTACGTGTTGGTTCACTTGTTGGATTAAGTCTTGTGGTGATATACCAAGCTGGTTCATTCTTTCAATGAAATTCGTAATCTCTTGTCGAACAATAGAACCTCTTAACTCTTCAATATTAGAAGCATCTTCCACAACAAAAGTCCCTTGACCACGCTTCGATTCCACTACACTCATCCTTTCTAACTCCGCATATGTTCGTTGAATGGTATTTGGATTCACTCCCATGGAAACAGCTAATTCTCGAACGGAAGGAAGCTTATCACCTAATTTTCTTTCTCCACGAACAATTTCCGTTACGATTTTATCTACGATTTGAAGGTAAATCGGTTTCTCAGATGTAAATTGTTCTGTCATTTCTACACCTCCACGTGACGTTCCATTAACCTACTTGCAAAAAAGATCGATAGGACTGTTAAGATGGCATAATATAAAATGATGAAAAGAGGCACTGGTGAATCACTAAAAAGAACAGACCACCCATTTTCATATTGCATAGTAAATTCATTAGTCACTCTAACTAAATAGCTATCTAATATATTTTGGATGAAGCTTAAGGATAAAATGTAATTTTCTAAGCTTGTGTATGCTACGACAATTATTCCAACTATTATCCCTCTTACAATCTTCGAAGTAAACCCTCTAGTTAAGGAGTGGTAAATTGCCCAAAGTAATAAGAAGTTACTACCAATGGATATTGCCCAACCAAGCCCCATGAGGGTTATTAACCAATTACTACTAGTAAATATATTTTGTACAACAGGATCTGCACTGTTTATTCCCCAGTGAAAGATAGTAAAGTACGCATAGGTCCCTGCGATTGAAAATAGAAATACACTCTGTAGTACTAAAACAGTAAATTTAGAAGAAATAAGTTTCCAAGTAGGTTGCTCTGTATACAACCACATCTGTGTTTTTCCTTCTTTGTTTAACTCCGTAATCATCATAATTGGTATATAAGCACCGGCAATAACATACAAGAGAAACGTAATTGGATAGAAGCCAGCTGGTTCGTTAGTATAGTTAATAAGAGAGTAGCCGACAACCATCCCAATAATGATGAGTACAATCACTCCATAAAACCACGCTTGCGTCATTCTCCAATCTTTCCACAATAATCTCTTAAAAGCGTTCAAAATGATCACTCCTTGTTTGTATCAGTGTTCTAGTTAGATAGTACACTAAGACATAGATACGTGTAAAGCCTATTTTTTACTTTTTTGCTTTGTTTTTACTTCCGGCGTGGAGCTGCCAAGGGACCCTAATTTTCTTTCTCCGCATTTGCATCCCTTGGTTCACAGAATCATCTACAGATCCCTTATGAAAAAGGAGACTCATCTAAGAACAAGCTACATCACGTGGCTAACGATGAGTTGTTACAGATCACATAACAAATAAAGGTTGAGGTGAACTAAAATAGTTCACCTCAACCTTTATAGAAATTACTTATTCGCTTTTTCATCTTTCACGCGCACAACAGGAATGTCAGCAACAATCGTATTAATGACATAACTTGCAGCGATCAATCCAGCTACTGACGGAACAAATGCATTAGAGGAAGGTGGCATTTTCGCTTTTCGGATTGGAGCATCGTCTTTTCCAACCACTTTACGAACATCTTCTCTAATTACGATTGGACTTTCATCCGAGAATACCACTTTAATCCCTTTACGGATGCCTTCTTTACGAAGTCTTGTACGAATCACCTTCGCTATAGGATCAGTATGTGTTTCGGAAATATCTGCAATACGGAAACGAGTAGGGTCTGTTTTATTCGCAGCTCCCATACTTGAGATAATTGGGATATTTCGTTTCAAACACTCTTTCATTAAGTGAATCTTATAAGAAATTGTATCCGATGCATCAATGACATAGTCGATACCATAACTAAAGAAGTCTTCATACGTTTCTTCTGTATAGAACATTTTCAAAGAAATTACTTCACACTCTGGATTAATATCTTGAATACGAGCTTTCATCAAATCTGCTTTCGGTTTCCCCACAGTTGATAAAAGCGCATGGATTTGACGGTTAACGTTGGTAATATCTACGTCGTCTTTATCTACTAAAATTAAGCGACCCACACCAGTTCGTGCTAAAGCTTCTGCAGAGAAGGACCCAACTCCTCCAATACCTAAAACAGCAACTGTTGTTCCTTTTAAACGGTCCATACCTTCTGTACCAATAGCCAATTCATTACGAGAAAATTGATGTAACATGAGTTCACACTCCACTTTATAAAATCTATTTTCTAGAATAGCGGACTCCAGCTCTAAACGCAAGTAGCTTAGTAGGATTAATAATAGGGAATTTAACTTCAACAAAGAAAAAAGCCGATTACGAGGTTGTAATCGGCTTTTTTCTTTGACAACGAGTCCCAATCATGCCGTCGTCATAAAGATCTAACGTTTTGAACCCGCACTCGGCAGGTGGGTTTCCTGATCACTAGTTTGTACGTCCTCGGGAAAAGGCATGTACGCCGTAATGAAACTTCGGAATCCCAACGTTATAATTGTTCGGTCAAAACAGATAGATGGTACAAACGTACACATCAGGACTCGTTTGATTGTTTTTATAATATCACATGGTTAACAAAATTACAATCGATGTGCTGTAGGAAAGAACACCTATTTTATTCTGCAGATGTCGTCGTTTTACGTTGAACTCGTAAAGAAAGCTCATCTAATTGTGCATCACTAACTTCACTTGGTGCGTTCGTTAATAGACAGCTAGCACTTGCTGTTTTCGGGAATGCAATCGTATCACGTAGGTTTGTACGACCAGCTAGTAACATAATAATACGGTCTAAACCTAATGCAATTCCACCGTGAGGCGGTGTACCGTATTCGAATGCTTCTAATAAGAATCCGAACTGTTCTTGTGCTTCTTCTTTTGAGAATCCAAGCACTTCGAACATTTTCTCTTGAATATCACGTTCGAAAATACGGATAGATCCTCCACCTAATTCATAGCCGTTTAATACTAAATCGTATGCTTGTGCTTTTACCATTGCAGGATCTGATTCAAGCATTGGAAGATCGTCACGAGCCGGCATCGTAAATGGATGGTGAGCAGCATAATAGCGTTTCGTCTCTTCGTCGTACTCCAATAACGGCCAGTCTGTTACCCATAGGAAGTTATACTTTGATTCATCAATCAAACCAAGTTCTTTTCCAAGTTTCAAGCGAAGCGCTCCTAATGAATCGGCAACAACTGATGCAGAATCTGCACCAAACAGTAGTAAGTCACCAGCTTCCGCACCAGCCGCATTGATTAAAGCAGTAGCTTCTTCTTCACCGAAGAACTTAGCGATAGGACCTTTTAGACCATCTGCTTCTACTTTTAACCATGCTAAACCTTTTGCTCCATATACTTTTGCAAATTCTGTTAATGCATCAATATCTTTACGAGAGTACTTATCTGCAGCGCCTTTTGCGTTTAGAAGTTTTACTTGACCACCAGACTCCACTGCACCAGAAAAAACTTTAAATCCGCTGTCTTTCACTAGCTCAGAAACATTTATTAGTTCCATACCAAAGCGCGTATCTGGTTTATCGCTACCATATCGGTCCATTGCCTCATCATACGTCATACGCGGGAATGGGAATGCTTGGTCTACACTCTTCACATTTTTCATAATGTGAATCATCATGTCTTCTGTCATTTGCATGATATCTTCTTGGCTCATAAAGCTAGCTTCAATATCAATTTGTGTAAATTCAGGTTGACGGTCTGCACGAAGATCTTCATCACGGAAACAACGAGCGATTTGATAATAACGGTCAAAACCAGAAACCATTAATAATTGTTTAAAGATTTGTGGAGATTGTGGTAGAGCATAAAATTCTCCATCATGCACACGACTTGGTACTAGATAGTCACGTGCTCCTTCAGGTGTACTTTTCGTCAAAATTGGAGTTTCTACATCTAAGAAACCACGTTGATCTAAGAAGTTACGTACAGCAGTACTCACTTTAGAACGAAGTAAAAATGTATCATACATAACCGGACGACGAAGGTCTAAATAGCGATGTTTTAAGCGGATGTCTTCTGCAGTGTCCGCTTGATCCGCAATAGCGAAAGGAGGTGTTTTAGATTTATTTAATACCGTAATTTCCGTTACATGTACTTCAATGGAACCTGTAGCAATATTTTTGTTTACCGTTTCAGGTGTTCTAGCAACAACGTTTCCTTTAATATCTAAAACGAATTCCGTACGAACGCCTTCTGCGATTGCTAAAGCTTCTGGGTTTGATTCTGGATTAAAGACGACCTGCACAATCCCACTTCTGTCACGAAGGTCAATGAAAATTAATCCACCTAAGTCACGGCGCTTTTGTACCCACCCTTTTAACGTTACTTCTTGACCGATTTGCTGTTCTGTTACTTCCCCGCAATAATGTGTGCGTCCAAACATTGTTACTCCTCCTCTTTATGCTTTCAACGTTTTGATTAAGTTTTCTAGAGCAACTTCTTCTTGTTCACCAGAAGTTTGGTCTTTCATTACTGCAACGCCTTTTGCCAATTCATCTTCTCCAATGATGACAATGTGCTTTGCATGTAGACGATCTGCCGCTTTAAATTGTGCTTTCATTTTTCTATCTAAATAGTCCATTTCAAGAGACAAACCTTCTGCGCGACCAGCGTGAACAATACCGACTGCTGTATTTACCGCTTCTTGCCCCATAGCTATGAAGTATGCATCAATTTTTGGCTCATCCACCAAGGTAACACCCTCAGCTTCTAATGCTGCTAAAGCACGCTCAATACTAAACGCAAAACCGATTCCAGGAGTTTCTGGTCCTCCTAAATCTTGAACTAATCCATTGTAGCGTCCACCACCACAAAGTGTAGTGATAGCACCGAAACCTTCTGCTGTACTCATAATTTCAAAAGCAGTGTGGTTGTAGTAGTCCAGACCACGTACTAACGTTGGATCGACTTCATATGGAATCTCCATGACATCAAGGAATGCTAACACTTTCTCAAAGTATTCTTTTGATTCAGTATTCAAGTAGTCCAAGATAGATGGAGCAGTTTTCATTAATTCGTGATCTCGATCTTTTTTACAATCCAAAATACGAAGTGGATTTTTCTCTAAGCGAGATTGACAGTCTCCACAAAACTCACCAATTCTAGGAGCAAAGTGATTCGTTAACGCTTCTTTATGCGCTAATCGACTTTCTGTATCTCCTAGAGAGTTAATCACTAATTTTACATCTTTCAATCCTAGTTGCTTGTAGATCGTCATCGCTAAAGAAACAACTTCAGCGTCCATCGCAGGATTTTGACTTCCTAAAGCTTCTACTCCGAACTGAACAAATTGACGGAAACGGCCTTTTTGTGGTCGTTCGTAGCGGAACATCGGGCCAGTGTAAAATAATTTAACTGGTTGATTGGCATTCCCATGCATTTTGTTTCCTACAAATGAGCGCACAACAGAAGCCGTTCCTTCTGGACGAAGCGTTAATCCTCTTCCTCCACGGTCTTCAAAAGAGTACATTTCCTTTTGAACGATGTCTGTTGTATCACCTACACCACGCAAAAATAATTCTGTTGATTCAAAAATTGGTGTGCGAATCTCTTGGTATTGATAATTGGTGCAAATATTGCGTGCAATTTCCTCAAGTTTTTGCCATTTTTCTACTTCACCCGGTAAAATATCTTGCGTTCCGCGTGGAATCTGGATCATATGTAATACTCCTCTCTTATTAGAAGAATGTGATGATTTGGTACTGATATAGGTGTCTATGATAAACAATAGCGAAAACACGAAAAAACTCCCGCCCCTTGTCTATCAATAGACAAGGGACGAGAGTTTTTCCCGTGGTGCCACCCTAATTGAAGTTAAAAAACTTCCACTTTATCCGTTAACGCCGGCATACGTCCTTCTCCTACTAGATATCAACATTTTTCAGAGAGAAACCTTCGAAGTGTTCTTTCACTAAGGGTAATGGAGGAATGTTTTCAGCCACGACATTCCATCTCTTTCCACACTTTTCTTAGTTACTCTGCTTCATCATCAGTTCTTCGTACCATTTAATTATTGATAATGATATAGACTCCTTTTCACAATGTCAAGAGTCTCTATGTAATTATCGCTTTAACATATTTTTTTGTACATTTTTACGATCTTCCATTTGTACACCAAAAGGACTCCATAATGCAGAAGTTGCTTCCTCCGTCATTACTTTTGATCCTTTTCCATCTTGCCATTTACTACTCATTGCTAAACCATGTTGAAAACCGTGTCGCATTTTCCTTCCTCCTTTTGTCTACCTAACACTAGTTTTGTCCAATTTTTAGAGGTTTTAGTAGAAGAGAAGGAAAGTAAGAAAAAAAGATGGAATACCTTTCTAAGCGAAATTGTTAGAGAGGAGTTTCATATGAAAAAAATACATATATTTATCTCTATTTTATTAGTTCTATCTATTATCTCTTTTCCTGTAGGTGCTAGTGCTGCGATTCCCCTGACAGAAGAAATGAGTACAAGTAACTCAAAAGGTCTTGTGCTAGTAGAATCTTTAAGGTTACGAACGTCACCTTCTTTAGACAGCGAAGTGTTAAAAACCTTATCCCAAAATACAGAAGTCACTGTTTTAGCGCAGCAGGGAGATTGGACAAACATCTCTATTAACAGTGAAACTGGTTGGGTGGCTTCCGAATATATAGGCAATAACTCAAGTGAGAAAAAAGAGGAAATTGTAGTGTCAACCGTTGAAAATTTATCTATTCGCACAGAACCATCGATAGAGGGTAAGGTGCTCGGAGTATTAACAAAAGGAAAATCCTACACATTATTAGAACAGAAATACGGCTGGAAGAAAGTACAGTGGAATCCAAATCAAACTGGTTGGGTTGCGGGTTACTACACTATTAATAAGGTCCCTACTAAAAATGAAAGCACACCGGAAAGACCAAACAAACAAATAGCAGCAGTTACTAATCTCAATAATAAACAAGAGCAAGTAACGATGATCTATGACGGCACGAATTTGCGCTCTGAACCTTCTACTTCTTCAGCAATTGTTGCCCAAACAAAAGCTGGGGACATGTATCCAGTGCTAAAAAAAGAGGGAGAATGGTACCTTATTCTTTTTGGCGACAAAGAAGTATATGTAGCAGATTGGGTAGTTCAAACGGTCAACATCGCTCCCTCAAAGGATGCACCACTGATTATGCTTGATGCAGGTCATGGTGGGAGAGATAGTGGAGCAATAGGATATTTTGGAACATTAGAAAAACTAATGACGCTTCAAACTACGTTACGAGTAAAACAAAAATTAGAGGCAGATGGCTATGAAGTAGAACTTACAAGAACAGATGATTATTATGTAAGTTTAGAAGATAGAGTGACGTTATCCAACGCATCCTTAACAGATCTTTTCTTAAGCTTTCACTATGATAGTGTAGAAGACGAAACTGCCCACGGACACACAACTTATTACTATCATGAAAGAGACCGTAATTTATCCCAAATTGTTCATGACTCTATTGCAAAGTCCGTCGAATTGCGTGACCGAGAAGTTCGCTTCGGAGACTACTATGTGTTAAGAGAAAATTTACGACCGGCTATTCTGCTAGAACTGGGATACTTGAGTAACGAAGAGGACGAACGAGTTATCACACACCGTAACTTCCAAGAGCTAGTAAGTACAGCGATAGCAGACGGAGTGAAAAGAGCAATTCCTTATCAAGGTGTTTTAGTTGCGCAAAATCAATAAAAAGAAGTTGGGTTAAAACTAAAAAAGGTACATTTCAAAAAACGAATGTACCTTTTTGCGTTGTATTTAAGATTAGTATAATGCAGAATTAGTGCTTGTACAGAATCTATCTTTGGGATTGGAGCGTAAGGGGGCGACTCCTACGGGATAGGTGGGTTACTGAGACCCCACAGGAGCGTACGCAAAGTGATGCCGTGTCCAGCTGCAGGTGCGCAACCGCTCGGAAAAGTCCAAAAGCCCTCCGGTGGCTGAAGAACTGCCTCCTCGGTCTTCCAAACTTTTCTGCCGCGGCTGAACGCGCGCCTTTCGCTTTTCGTAGTGGAAAGCGTCCCCCTGTAGCGGAAATCCCTGTGCAGTCACTTTTGGATATTTACCAACCTCTTATTTATTTTTCCAAAATCAGTGTCACTGGACCATCATTAACAAGTGATACATCCATCATCTCACCAAACATTCCAGTCGCAACGGTCAATCCATGCCTTCTTAATTCATCGTTAAAGAAAACATACAGTGGCTCTGCGACATCTGGCTTCGCAGCTTCCATAAAGTTTGGACGTCTGCCTTTTCTCGTGTCACCATACAAAGTAAATTGTGAAATAGATAATACTTGTCCACCTTGATCCAGCAAGGAATGATTCATTTTTCCGTCTTTATCTTCAAAGATACGTAAGTTCGCCACTTTTTCCGCTAGAAAAGAAGCCACTTCTTTTGTATCTTCGTGCGTTACTCCTACGAGAAGCACAACTCCTGCTGGAATACTTCCTACTATTTCTCCGTTTACTTTTACAGAGGCTTCTTTACTTCTTTGTAAAACAACTTTCATGCTAAGTAAGCCTCCTTAATTCATTTGACGTTGTACAGAATAAATGTGAGGAATCTGTTTAATTCGGTCCACTACTCGTTGTAAATGACTCACATTTAAAATAGAAATAGACATCGTAATGGTCGCCTGTTTATTTCTGTCGGACTTTCCAGCTACTGCCGTAATGTTCGTTTTTGTATCGTTGACGGCATGAAGTACTTCATTCAGTAAGCCTCTACGATCAAAACCAGTAATAATAATATCAACATTGTACTCTTTACGATGCGTTGCTTCGCCTTCCCACTCCACATCAATTAAACGTTCCTGGACTTCATCCGTCACGATGTTTGGACAGTCTGTACGATGGACGGAAACTCCTCGGCCTTTTGTGATGAAGCCAGCGATATCATCACCAGGAACTGGGTTACAGCATTTAGATAAACGAATTAATAAATTATCAATTCCTTTAACTTGTACGCCCGCTTCCCTGCGCTTTGTCGGTGCTGGTGTTGATTTTAACTCTGAGATCGCTTCTGAAAGTGTGTGGTTTTCTGCATCACGCTTCTTTCGCAACTTTTCTGTTAAGCGATTCGCTACCTGCAATGCAGTAACTCCGTTGTATCCAACAGCTGCAAACATATCTTCCTCAGATGAGAAATTAAACTTTTCCGCCACACGACGAATGTTATCTTGGGTCAAAATTTCTTTCAGTTCGAAATCCATGGACTTAATCTCTTTCTCCACCATTTCTCGGCCTTTATCTAAATTCTCTTCTTTTCTTTGCTTCTTAAAGAAATTACGAATTTTATTTTTAGCTTGAGAGGTTTGAGCAAGTTTTAACCAGTCTTGGCTTGGTCCATAGGAATGCTTAGACGTAAGAATTTCAATAATATCGCCAGTTTTCAATTTATAATCTAGCGTTACCATCTTCCCGTTAATTTTTGCACCTATTGTCTTATTCCCTATTTCTGAATGAACTCTATAAGCAAAATCTATTGGGACGGAACCAGAAGGTAACTCAAAGACATCTCCTTTTGGCGTGAAAACAAACACCATATCGGAGAAAAGATCAATTTTAAGGGACTCCATGAACTCTTCCGCATCTGCAGCATCATTTTGGAACTCCACTAACTCTCTAAACCAGTTCAACTTATCTTCAAAGGAGATATTCTGATCTACTCGCTTACCTTCTTTGTATGCCCAGTGAGCAGCAACCCCAAATTCTGCAATTCGGTGCATATCCATTGTTCTAATTTGGACCTCTAACGGATCTCCTTTTGGTCCAATTACCGTTGTATGCAGCGATTGATACATATTTGGTTTTGGCATAGCGATGTAATCTTTGAAACGGCCAGGCATTGGTTTCCATGCGGTATGAATAATCCCAAGAGCTGCGTAACAATCTTTAATGGAATCAACGATGATACGAACAGCTAATAAGTCATAAATCTCATTGAACTGTTTATTGTGCTCCGCCATTTTTCGGTAGATAGAATAAATATGTTTCGGTCTACCGTTAATGTCTGCTTCAATGCCTACTTCTTCTAATCGTTCATGGACATCATGTAAGACACCATCTAAATATTCCTCACGTTCCGCACGCTTTCTCTTCATCAAGTTAACAATGCGATAATACTGCTGAGGGTTTAAATAACGTAAAGACGTATCTTCTAGCTCCCATTTAATGGTCGAAATCCCCAGACGATGCGCTAGTGGTGCAAAAATTTCTAACGTTTCATTTGCGATACGATGCTGCTTTTCCTGTGGCAAATGTTTAAGGGTACGCATGTTGTGCAAACGGTCCGCTAATTTAATTAAAATAACACGGATATCTTGCGCCATGGCAACAAACATTTTTCTGTGATTCTCTGCTTGTTGTTCTTCTTGTGACTTATATTTAATCTTTCCTAGCTTTGTAACGCCATCAACTAGCATAGCAATCTCTTCACTAAACGTTTCTTTTAAATCTTCTTTTGTAAAGTCAGTATCTTCCACAACGTCGTGAAGAAAGCCTGCAGCAACTGTTGATGGATCCATATCTAAATCGGCTAAAATGCCGGCAACTTGAATAGGGTGAATGATATACGGTTCGCCTGATTTGCGGTATTGCTCTTTATGCGCTTCACGCGCTACTTCATATGCTTTTCGAACTAATTCTAGATCTTCACCTTGTAAATATTGAGCTGTACGATCTAAGACTTGTTCAGCAGTGAGCACTTGTTCCTTCGCCATTTTGTTAATCACCTAATTTACGAGTTTTCCGTTTAAAGAAAAACGGGTATTTCTATTATTATCGAAAAAAATTTCATCGTTGTAAAGGGATAGGGGGTGAAAATAAGGTGGAAAATTCTTAAAATGTAGTTATTTTGCCTTGAATTGGGGAATTTATACGTATTTTTCAAATAAAAAAAGCCCACCAACAATTTGATGAGCTCTCAAATATTAATATTGCATTAACGTTAAGATATCGTAACCGTCTAATTTATCGCGGCCATCTAAGTATGTTAGTTCGATTAGGAACGCAATACCTGCTACTACGCCACCTAGTTCTTCAACTAGTTTAATCGTCGCATCGATTGTTCCACCAGTTGCTAATAAATCGTCCGTGATTAGTACACGTTGACCTGGTTTGATTGCATCTTTATGAATTGTTAGGACATCAGAACCGTACTCTAGTCCATAGTTCACTTTTACTACTTCACGAGGAAGTTTACCTTCTTTACGCACAGGTGCGAAACCTACTCCTAAAGAATAAGCAACCGGACAGCCGATGATAAATCCACGAGCTTCTGGCCCTACAATGATATCAATTTCACGGTCTTTTGCGTATGCAACAATTTGATCTGTTGCATAACGGTAAGCATCTCCGTTATCCATTAATGTTGTAATATCTTTAAATTTAATTCCTGGTTTTGGCCAGTCTTCAACAATTGTTACGAATTGTTTTAAATCCATGACGTACTTTTCCTCCTCTAATTAGACCAAGCTTGGTTCTTTCGGTTGTAACAACTTTGTTAGCTCGAGTAAAGACGAATATAATAACATATTCTCCACTTCATATGCTGCTTGTCTTTTCGCATAAGACGGAGAATGATGGAGGTCCTTCTTTTGAACATTCGTGTTTGGCGAAAGAATTCCATCGTCTATTGTAACAAATTCTAATTCAAAAAACACCTGTGACATAAATTTTACTGTTTCTTTTGACCATCCACGGTGATTAGCTAATGCTTCACCATGTTTCTTTAGGTCAAAACTACCTCTTTTTAGCAAGAATCCATAAAACCATTTAAAATGATCTCGGGTCGGAAATGTGCTGAAAAAATTATCTTCTTGATGGTGGAAGACAGCGTACACTCTTTCTGGTTCTAGACAATTAATAGCATTTGATAACTCTTCTAAAGAAGGTGGTAAGTCTAAAAAGACAACAGAAGATGCCTTTTCTTTTAAAACTTCTTGATAAGAGATTGGCTCTTTCGGAAGCTCATTTAGTGGAAGCAATCCTTTTGATTGTTCTCTGAATAAGACATACATACTATCGTCATTCGGAACCGTATCAATCCATCTTTTCCACTGCTTCACTCCGCGGTAATCATATACTTGTAAATGATTCACTTGGATATCTTGAAGCATTAACTGAGCTTTCTTTCGATTGTTCCATTCGTTGATGGAAAGTTCCCCGATTGCAGAAATTTTAGCTAGTGGTGAAAGCTGGTCTGCCATGCTACCGAAACCAAATCCCACTACATCTAATTCTACTTCTTCACTCTCTAACACTAATTTCAAGTGACTTTGATCGTTTCCTATTTTTCGTACCGAAGAAAGATTCGATTCTTTAATCATCACTTTTGGCTTTGGATTCCCCATTCCAAAAGGAGCTAATTGTTGAATCTCTTCTAAACTATTTATATCTACTTCACTAGGCGATAATGCAACCTGAATTTTCGTTAGAGGGATGAATTGCTCCTGTGTTAACGATTGAGATGCAATCTCATTCAGGCGCTGTCGTAAACTTTCCACATCGGATAGCTGTAGTGTCATTCCTGCAGCCATCGCATGCCCTCCAAAGTGCGGAAGGATATCTCGACACTCAGATAGTGATTCAAACAAATCAAAGCCTTCTATGGATCGAGCAGAGCCTTTTGCTTTGTTTTCTGCTTCATCAAAGCCTAGCACGATAGTAGGACGATAATACTTGTCCACTAGTCTAGATGCAACAATCCCAACAACACCTGCATTCCATCCTTCTTTTCCAATTACATGGACTTTATCGTCATACCCTTGTGCAAGCCTGTCCTCTACTTGCTCCATCGCCTCTTCTGTGATGGACTTTACAATGTCTTTTCTCTCTTTGTTCGCTTGATCGATTTCTTCTGCTAGCTCCATCGCTTCTTCTACCTCTTCTGCTAACAGTAAATCAACAGCAGGCTTCGCATCACCAAGTCTTCCAATGGCATTTAGTCTAGGGCCAATGACAAAGCCTATGGTCTCCTCATCGAGTTCTTCTTGTTTTGCACTAGCTTTTTTCAACAAAGCTTTGATTCCTAAGCGATTAGATCTTTTCAACGCTTGAATCCCTTGCGCAGCGAACAGACGATTTTCATCTTGTAATGGTACTAAATCAGCAATCGTTCCAATTGCCGCAAGTTCTACTAAATGTTTTGGGAAATGACCATAGAGTGCATGCGCTACTTTAAATGCGATTCCTACGCCAGCTAGTTCACCGAATGGGTATTCTTGATCAACTAACCTGGGATGAATGATTGCATAAGCAGGGGGTAATTCTGGTCCGATTTCATGGTGATCAGTGACGATAACATCTATTCCTTGATCTTGGGCATATTGAATTGGCTCTAGACCTGAAATACCGTTATCCACTGTGATAATTAACGTGACACCAGCTTCTTTTGCCTGTTGAAAGGCAGCAGTATTTGGTCCATATCCTTCTGTAAACCGATTAGGAATATAGAAGTCTACGATGGCACCTTTGTCTCTAAGTGCAGTTACCATTACAGTAGTACTTGTTACTCCATCGGCATCGTAATCTCCGTAAACTAATATACGTTCTCCGTCATCAATTGCTTGATGAATTCTTTCTATTGCTATATCCATATTCTTTAACAAGTAAGGATCATGTCCTTCACCTGTTGTTTGTAAAAATGTTTGTACTTGCTCTTTCGTAGTCAATCCACGCTGTACATATAAAGTAGCTAAAAGCGGGGAACACTTCAGTTCTTCTACTAAATGAGCTACTGTACTTTCATCTACGGAATCTAATTTCCATCTCGTTTTCGGTCGAATCATACGCTCAACTCCTTAACTAAGTCATTATAACTTTTGAGGGGGGAGCTTTCAATAAGAAAAGCGAAAGGCGCACCTGCAGCTAGACACTGCTTCCTTGTAAGGATACTCGGTTAAGAACCGACCACATCACGTGGTCAACACCGAGTTGTTACAAGTCACGTAACAAAAACAGGTGCCTCCATTTATAGAAGCACCTGTTAAAGAGATACATTTCAGATTAAAAAACTATATTACTTCAGATATAATACTTATCACTACTCAACATTCTGGGATTGGAGCGGAAGGGGGCGACTCCTACGGGAAAGGTGGGTAGCTGAGACCCCAAAGGAGCACGTACTTCCGCGACGAGGAGGCTCAGATGCCCGCCCCGTGGAAAGCGTCCCCCTGAAGCGCAAATCCCTTTGCAGTCATTTTGTTACTCCCCAGCATCCTGCCCTACAGTGCTAGCAGTCACTTGTTTCTTTTGTTCTTCTTTCTTACCCTCTTTCTCCTTACGAACAGCTTGTAGTTCATTATTTAACAACTTCACCTGTCTATTTAAAGAAAAGAATCGGAACACACTTACTCCCGCAACAATAACTCCTCCAACTAAAACAGAACCAAGAATGACTAAAATTAACGGAATCTCTGCTTCGCCAAACAAATAATTCACGGAAACAGCATCCACATTCACCACTGCAAAAATAGCTACAATTAAAGCTAAAGCTAAACTAATAATTAGCGTCCATTGACCTTTCATCTTTTAACCTCCCCGTCTACGTCCATGCCATCTTCTTCATTAAATGGGTTAATATGAACGAATACATTTTGTACATGGCCTTCTTCAAGGAGTACCTTTTTCACTTGCTTTCCTATCATATGACCTTCTTCCACAGTTATATACGGATCGACGGCAACCTTTAAATCAATAATGACATAATGACCATGTTCACGTGCATGGAATTCATTAATCAATAACACACCATCTACATTGCGCACCATTTTTTTTAATTCAACGGTATCTTCCTCATGCAATACATGATCTAATGTGTTATGGATAGACTCTCCACCAAGCTTCCATGCCATCGTTAAAATTAAAATAGCTACAATGATTCCAGCTAGCGGATCTGCATATGTTAACCAAGGAATAGAAAATTGATCACCTATGATAGAAGCACCTACTCCAAGTAAAACAGCACTTGAAGCAAAAACATCCGAGCGATGATCATGGGCAGTGACAATTAATGCATCTGACTTTATTCTTTTACCCAATCTAACGGTGTATTGAAACAATCCTTCTTTAATGGCTATCGATAGAACAATTGCATAAATAGCAAATGAACTCGGAGCCGATATTGGTTGAAAGAAGGCTTCAATGGAAGACTTTCCAATCTCTAAGCCAACTAGAAAAATTAAAACCGCCACGATAATCGCAGCAATAGACTCTGCTTTACCATGTCCATAAGGATGATCCTCATCTGGAGGTTGTTGTGCTGCTTTTAGCCCAACTAAAACAGCTAATGACCCTGCAACATCTGTTGCTGAATTCACTGCATCGGCCACAAGTGCTCGACTGTTTGCTTGAACCCCAATAATACCTTTTAAAATAGCTAAAAATATATTCCCAATAATACCTATGTATGCGGCTCTGTTAGCAAGTTTAAAGCGTTCTTCGGAGTTCATTTTTTTCCTCCTTTACCAAACTTTCCAATCTAATGATACCTATGTACTTATATGATTTCAAGTAAAGTTAGTATCACCGATGAAGGAAAAAGATACTCATCTAAGATGGGGATTACATTACGTGGTCAAAGATAAGTTGTCCTTGTTCACGTAACAAAAATAACCGAGCTCATCAACTTGAGCTCGGTTATTTGCTTACACTTGTGGTTCGTCTCCCACATATTTTTTTACTTTTTCGGTAATGATGGTACCTTTACGCTTTAATTCTTTCACTTTAAATACATACCACAGTTGAGCTGCAATAAAGATAGAAGAATACGTACCGGCCACTAAACCAATTAATAAAGCGATAGAGAAGTTACGGATGGATTCCGCTCCGAAGATTAGTAGTGCAACAACCGTAATAACCACCGTTAATACAGTATTTAATGAACGTACTAACGTTTGACGAAGTCCCACGTTCACAACAGCTGCAATGTCTTCTTCAGTTTTCAACTTCTTCTTAGAAATAGCAATCTCTCTCATTCTGTCAAACGTTACAATCGTATCATTTATCGAGTAACCCACAATGGTCAAGACAGCTGCAATGAACGTTAAGTCCACTTCTAAACGAGTTAGACTGAAGATTGCAATGATAAAGAAAGCATCATGCAGTAAAGCTACGATTGAACCGACAGCCATCGCCCATTCAAAACGGATTGTTACGTACAGTACAATACCGATTGCAGCAATCGCAACAGATATCATTGCATTTTTCGCTAATTCTTCTCCAACCATAGGGGAAACGGTGCTGACATTTGGATCAATCCCATATTCCTCTTTAAACGTATCTTTAATTAGAGCTATGTCTTGTTGGGATAAGTCTTCTGCATATCTAATAGTAGCTCGGTCAAAATTGTCTCCACCAAGAACAATGTTAGAAGATTCTAAGTTGATTTCTTCTAATTTCTGAGAAACCTCTTCTGCCGTGATTGTATTATCAGACATTACTTCTACTCGCGTTCCAGCCACAAAATCAATCCCTAAGTTTAACTTAAAGATAAACAATACAGCCAAACCTGTCGTAATCAATAATCCTGATAAGATAAAGAACTTGTTACGTAGTTTAACGAAATCAAATTTATCAAACGGTGTTTCTAATTCATTTGTTGTATAGTTATCCGCTAAATCTTTAATTTGATTTTGTTTGACCCCAAACCAAGTTGGCTTCTTCTTAAAGATATTTGATTTTACCCAAAGTCCAAGAAGTAATCTAGTTCCCCAAACAGCTGTTAAGAAACTAGTTAAGATACTTACTATTAACATTGTTGCAAATCCCTTAACGGAGCTGTTACCGAAGTAGAATAAAACTCCACCGGCAAGAAGCGTCGTAATGTTGGCATCTACAATGGTTAAGAAAGAGGATTTGTTTCCTGCTTGGAATGCTGAACGTAAGGAACGTCCAACTCTAAGTTCGTCTTTAATTCGTTCATACGTAATTATGTTCGCATCTACTGCCATACCTACCCCTAGAATTAGGGCTGCGATACCTGGGAGTGTTAGTACCCCATTCATCCAGTCAAATACTACTAATATCACATAAATGTACGTGGAAAGTGTAACTACCGCTATTAGTCCAGGGAAACGGTAGAATGCAATCATAAATAAGAAGACTGCTATGATACCAATAATTCCAGCTTTAACGGTTAGATCTAACGCCTGTTCTCCGAATTGAGCTCCTACTGAAGTAGAGTACAACTCTGTAAGTTCTACTGGAAGAGAACCAGCATTAAGTAGATCAGCCAGATTTTTTGTTTCCTCTACAGTGAATGATCCAGAGATTTGTACATCTGTTGTGTTAAGAACAGTATCAACAGATGGATAAGAAATTAAAGCGGGATCGTTTGTTTCTATTGCTTTTTTGAAACTACTTTCGCCTTCTTCAAAGTCTAACCAAATAGCTAAAACATTGTTTCCTTGACCCATATTTAAAATTTCTTGTGTAACTTGTCCAAATTTATCAGCATCTTTTAGTTTTACTGATACAATTGGTTGGTTATTATCTGGGTTGAATCCAGGTCTAGCTCCGTTTTCCACCAAATCCGAACCGTCCAATTTCACTTCATCATTTACATCTCGGAACGTTAATTCAGCTTGAGTAGAAAGCAATTCTCTTGCTTCATTTTGGTCTTCTACACCAGGGAGTTGGACACGAATTCGATCTTCCCCTTCGATTTGAATACTAGGTTCACTTACCCCTAACACGTTGATACGACGATCTAACGCTTGAACTGTACTAGATAATACATTTTCATCCACATCAGATCCATCTTTTGTTTCCACTTGATAAAGGACTTCAAATCCACCTTGTAAATCTAAACCTAGCTTAATGTTGTTCAAGGTTCCTTGTGTTGTTAATCCCATTAATGAACCAATTAAGGCTACGATGAGAACAAACGCAAGAATCCGACTTCGTTTTACCATTATGTATGATGCCTCCAATATGCGTTCAATTCGGTCATAAAGATGACCATTCTATTTCCAATATCATCATTATGATAGAGTAGGAATACTCTGTCAAATAGAATTAGACTACTATTTGGGTACTTTTCTGCCTAGCAAAGACTGAAGTTCTTCAGGCTCAAGTTCCGTAAACAAGTTAGGTTTCTTAAAAGCTTCTACCGATTCAAAATTCATTAAATCACCAACACTAACACGAAATATATCATAGGTAATTTGTGACAACGTTTTTTCTTGTGGTTTTTTCCACTTCTTTTTCACCAAATAATTCCAAAGCGAATACACCGTGACAGTTTTATAACCGAGTAAGTGACACTCCGCCACTTTACTTTCTAATACAGGAAGAACTTGTTTGTAATACCGATTATGGTTATTTTCCACACTTTTACTCCCCTTCTTTGTAAACTTGTCATGCTTTGTCCCACTGTTTACATATACATCATTGTAACGGATGAATGATGTTTTGAGAAGGTAGGGTAGAAGCCATGTCCACATTTTTAAAAGGTGCCTTAATCTTAATGGCAGCAGGATTTATCACAAGAATTCTAGGATTTGTTAACAGGATTGTTATTGCACGTATGATTGGAGAAGAAGGCGTCGGGTTATTTATGATGACATTCCCTACGTTAATGCTAATAATTACCATCACGCAAATGGGATTACCAGTAGCGATTTCTAAGTTGGTAGCAGAGGCTACCGCAGTTGGTGATCACTCTAAAGTTAAACGTATTTTAGTTGTAAGTTTGTCTATAACGTTAACATTATCTCTTATTTTTACCCCGTTATTAATTGTGTTTGCACCAATGTTATCCGAGTATTTATTTACAGATCCTAGAACGATATACCCTTTATTAGCAATGACACCCATCATACCAATTATTGCTATCTCTTCTGTCATTAGAGGATATTTTCAAGGTAAACAACAAATGCGACCTGCTGCAATTTCTCAGTTACTAGAGCAAGTGGTACGTATTGGCTTGATTGCTACGTTCGTTGGGACAATGGTTCCATATGGTATTGAATACGCAGCAGCTGGAGCAATGGTAGCTTCTGTAATAGGTGAATTATGTTCGTTAATTTACATGTTTTATGCTTTTAAACGAAAAAAGAAAATTCGAATTCGTCATCAATTTCTTGGACAGCTTGTTAAGGGCAAAGGAGAAATGAAAGAATTATTTTCTGTTTCTCTTCCGACGACTGGCAGTCAAATGATTGGAAGATTAGCGTGGTTTTTTGAGCCAATTGTTGTGACCAAATCACTATTGATTGCAGGGGTTACTGCTGGGGTAGCAACCAGTCAATATGGTGTTCTAACTGGATATGCTCTTCCTTTACTGTTCTTACCTTCATTTATAACTGTGTCATTATCTACTTCTCTTGTTCCTGCAATCAGTGAGGCATATGCGAAAAAGCATTTTAAGACGATGGAACACCGTTTACAAGAAGCTTTACGTTTTTGTTTAGTAACAGGTGGCCTTTCGGTAGTGTTACTTTATGTTTTTGCAGATCCTTTAATGGAATTAATGTATGGGTCAACGAAAGGGGCAGATTTTATTAAGCTGTTAGCACCTTTCTTCTTGTTCTTTTACTATCAAGGTCCACTGCAAGCTGTACTTCAAGCGTTAGATTTAGCTAAAGCTGCATTAATTAATAGTACAATTGGTGCTGGAGTAAAGTTGATTGTCATCTTTGCGTTAGCCTCTCGCCCTGAGTTTGGCATTTACGGTGCAGGATTGGGTATTGTTGTAGGAATTATCTTAGTTACCCTTCTACACTTCGCTACGGTACTAAAGAAAATCCCAATGACGATCTATGTTCGCCAATACGTATGGTTTACACTAATCTGCTTTATTGTAGGCTTCACAACGATAGAATTATACGAAAATTTCTTAAACCCTATACCAGTCTTACCTCGTCTATTTATTGGAATGGTTTTCTTAACAATTTTATATCTAACGCTTCTTTATGCAGCAAGATTAGTGAAAAAAGAAGACTTAAAGCGTGTGCCGTTTGTTAAGAAGTTTTTTTGACATGCATAGTGACTGCAACGGGATTTCCGCTCCAGGGGGACGCTTTCCACGGGGCGGGCAGCTAAGCCTCCTCGTCGCGAAAGTTCGCGCTCCTGCGGGGTCTCAGCTACCCACCTTTCCCGTAGGAGTCGCCCCCTTCCGCTCCAATCCCAAAGCTTAAATAATTTTAAAAATTCTTATCTGCACTTATTCAAATCAAAGGACTATAACCTTCATTAGTAAAATTTAAAAACTGACACAATTAATGATTAGATTGTGTCAGTTTTTTTATAAAGTGTTTAATCACTAAGACTTCCTCTTCTCATCCATCTCATCAATATAAAACTTTCCATTCTGATACGAGCAGAATGAGATTTTATCCGGTGTTATGTATCCTCGTTTTTGGAGATTTGCTACTAACCACTGTTCCGTTAGTTCCAGTGATTGGAGATTCTCCCTCATCACCTTTCCATCCAACACAATTGGCAAAGTAAACGAACCTTCCTGCTTATCATCGTCGTATGGAAACACAGATAATTTTCCTGATGGCTCAAGTACTGCGAACTCTACATCCGCAATATTTCTAATATCCTTTTCTCTCAATTGTAAAAGAAGGTCATCAAAGTTATATCGTTGAGAACGCATTGCTTGTTCATCAACTTTACCTTTATTTATGATGATCGTTGGTTTCCCATCTACGAAATCCCTAAATCTTTTTGACTTCATGGATAAAAGGGAGAAAAGAATCTGTAATCCCATTAAAATAAACATCGGTGTCAAACTATCTATCAGAGATGCATCAGGTGATTCTATCGCAACAACAGCCATTTCCGCTATCATGATAAATACCACTAAATCAAGTATGCTCAATTCCCCAATCTCTCTTTTTCCCATTACTCGGAAAATAAACAATACAACTACATACAAAAGAAGTGTTCTAAAGATAATCATCAAAATATCCACGCACCCACCTCCAAACGTCTATATTAGTATGGTCACCTCAAAAGATTTCATGAGTATTTTTCTGTAATGAAGTCTAATTTTGGACGAGCAGCATATTTTTTAGGAGAAGGACAATTTTCTTAGGAGGGGTTACTGTGGCATATAGTGGTATGGGTCGTTCTATCTTGTTTGGTGTAGGTACTATTTTTGTACTAGCTACTGTTGTTTCTTTATTATTTTCTACTATTTTACGATTTACAGATACTAATGAAACATCTTTCGCATTAACCATTACGATACTTTCATTTGTTAGTGTGTTTATCGGTGGATTTATCGCAGGAGGAAAAGGGAAAGAAAAGGGTTGGTTAACTGGTGGCTTGACTGGATTAGCTTATACATTGATCGTCCTTTTATTTCAATTCCTTGGCCATGACCAGCTGTTCTCAGGTGGACAATGGATGTATCATGGATTCTATGTATTAACGGCTGTAGTAGCTGGTGTATTAGGAGTAAACGTGGCTGGAAACTCAAGTGCTAGATAAAACGCAAAAAGGTACATTCGCTATTGAATGTACCTTTTTGTAAGGTGTAACATCGCATCTAAACGCGCGCCTTACGCCTTTCTTATACTGTTTGTACCTCACGAATCGCCGCACGGTCGTAAGTTAGACGGCTTCCATCTCCACATAGGATGATTACTTTACCATCGTCGATACCATCTACCGTTCCATGAAGTCCACCAATTGTTACAACACGATCACCACGTTGCAAGTTACTTTGCATTTCTTGTACAGCTTTTTGACGCTTCTGTTGTGGTCTAATTAACAAGAAGTAGAAAAGTACGAACATTAAAATAAGTGGTCCAATAGTACTTAGAATTTCCATTAGATTCCCCCTTTCAAGCAAGCATTCTATTCTCCCAATTTAGAAATTCTTAGCATTTGGCTTATTAAATCCATAACGCTCGAAGAATTCTTCACGGAAATCTCCTAGTCGATCTTCACGAATCGCTTGTCTTACTTGCTCCATTAAGTTTAACAGAAAATGCAGATTATGATAAGTCGTAAGCCTAATTCCGAACGTTTCATCACATTTAATTAAGTGGCGAATATATGCACGAGAATAATTCTGACATGTATAGCATGTACAATTTTCATCAATCGGTCCAAAGTCACGAGCATACTTCGCATTTTTCACTACTAATCGACCATTTGAAGTCATTAATGTACCGTTTCTCGCAATACGAGTTGGTAAAACACAATCAAACATATCAATTCCTCGAATTGCACCATCAATTAAGGAATCTGGAGATCCAACTCCCATAAGATAACGTGGTTTATCTGTAGGAAGATGCGGTGTTGTAAATTCCAACACTCGATTCATCACATCTTTCGGCTCTCCTACAGATAATCCTCCAACTGCATAACCAGGGAAGTCCATAGAAACCAGATCATTCGCACTTTGACGGCGAAGGTCTTCATACTCTCCACCTTGAACGATTCCAAATAATCCTTGAACATCTGGACGTGCATGTGCTTTAAGACAGCGTTCTGCCCAACGAGTTGTACGGTCTACAGAGCGTTGCATATATTCTCTTTCCGCAGGGTACGGAGGACATTCATCGAATGCCATCATGATATCTGATCCTAGTGCGTTTTGAATCTCCATTGCACCTTCAGGAGATAAGAATAATTTGTCTCCATTCATATGGTTACGGAAATACACGCCTTCTTCTTCAATACGACGTAAATCAGACAAACTGAATACTTGGAAGCCACCTGAATCTGTTAAGATTGGCTGATCCCAGTTCATAAATTTATGCAAACCGCCAGCTTCTCTAATAATTTCATGCCCTGGACGTAACCATAGGTGGTAGGTATTACTTAGAATTACTCCTGCTCCCATTGCTTTTAAATCTTCTGGTGACATGGTTTTTACCGTAGCTAAAGTACCTACTGGCATAAACATAGGGGTTTCAAATGAACCATGTGGTGTGTGTAAAATTCCTAATCTAGCTCCTGTTTGCTTACAGGTTTTAATATGTTCGTAACGGATTGCTGTCAATCTAGTTACTCCTCTCTTTTACCGAATAAACATTGCGTCTCCAAAGCTAAAGAAACGATATTTCTCTTCTACTGCTTCGTTATACGCATCTAACATAATTTCTCTTGAAGATAAAGCACTTACTAACATAATCAATGTGGACTTTGGTAAATGGAAATTTGTAATCATTCCATCAATTGCTTTGAACGTATACCCAGGATAAATAAAGATACTTGTCCAACCAGAATCTTCTGCAAACGATCCATCCAACTTTTGAGCAATTGTTTCAAGTGTTCTCGTCGATGTCGTTCCCACCGTAATAATACGTCGTCCATCTCGTTTCGCAGCATTTAACGTCTCTGCAGTTTCTTTTGACATCATATAAAACTCAGCATGCATGTCATGTTCCTCTATAGAGTCCACGGAAACAGGTCTAAATGTACCTAGTCCAACGTGTAACGTGATAAACGTAATGGTAACACCTTTTTGTCTTAAACGTTCTAATAACTCTTCTGTAAAATGCAAACCAGCAGTCGGTGCTGCAGCTGAACCAGCTTCTTTCGCAAACACGGTTTGATATCGATCACGGTCTTCTAACGTTTCACTAATGTATGGAGGAAGTGGCATTTCACCTAGTTCATTTAGCACTTCGTAAAAAACGCCTGTATAATGGAACTTCAGTGTTCGACCACCTTGTTCCCCTTCTTCCGTACAGGTTGCGGTTAGTCTTCCATCACCAAACGAAATAGTGGTACCTACTCTTACTCGTTTCGCTGGTTTGACAAGTGTCTCCCAGTGGTCCGCTTCCGACTGTTTCAACAACAATACTTCTATTTTAGCACCAGTATCTTCTTTTACACCATAAAGCCTTGCTGGAAGTACTTTTGTGTCATTTAATACCAATACGTCTCCAGCTACTAACTCATCATAAATATCTGTAAAAGCCCCGTGCTTTCTTGTACCAGTCTCTTTATCAATCATCATAAGTCGACTACTAGTACGATCTAATAGAGGTGTCTGGGCAATTAATTCTTCTGGTAAATGAAAATCAAAATCTTCTACTTTCACTTTACTTCTCCTACCTTTTTACATCTTTATCTGGGTATAAGTGATCTAACATAAGATACTCATAAGCTTCTTGCGATACGACTCGACCTCGAGGAGTACGATGAATGAAACCTAGCTGCAACAGATAAGGTTCATAGACATCCTCAATAGTCTCTGATTCTTCTCCGATACTAGCGGCAATTGTATCAAGACCAACCGGGCCACCTTTGAATCGAGTAATCATTGTTTTTAAAAGCAAATGATCAATCTGGTCTAATCCTTTTGGATCTACTTCTAATAGTTCCAGTGCCTCGCAAGCTATTTCTTCAGACATTTCTCCATCAGCCTTCACTTGACTGTAGTCTCTTACTCGTTTAAGTAGACGATTGGCTATCCTTGGCGTACCGCGTGACCTTCTAGCGATATGTCCAGCACTATCTAAATCCATATCTGCTTGCAACACTTGCGCTGTTCTACACACAATTTCCGTTAATTCTTTTTCCGTATAATACTCTAATCGGCACAGTACGCCAAATCGGTCACGTAAAGGAGCAGACAGAGATCCTGCTCTCGTAGTTGCTCCCACTAGCGTAAACGGTGGTAAGTCTAAACGTACGCTTCTGGCACTCGGACCAGTACCAATAACGATATCAATACAGTAATCTTCCATTGCAGGATAAAGTACTTCTTCAATCGCTCTAGGTAGTCGATGAATTTCATCAATAAATAGGACATCTCCTGGTTCTAGTGAAGACAGAATAGCTGCTAGGTCCCCTGGTCTTTCAATAGCAGGTCCTGCAGTCGTTCGAAGGTTAACTCCCATTTCTTGCGCAATTACCGCTGCAAGCGTCGTTTTTCCTAATCCTGGAGGTCCGAATAATAGGACATGGTCTAAACATTCTTCCCGTTGCTTTGCTGCTTCAATGAAAATAGCTAAATGACTTTTTACTTTGTCCTGTCCGATATACTGGTCTAACGTTTGGGGACGAAGAGTTTGCTCTAGCAACATATCGTCATTCGTTACTTCTTGCGTTACTAATCTTTCTTCCAAATCTCCCCCACTCCTTTACGTTAGTAAATGTTTTAAAGCTAATTTAATATATCCATCCGTCGTTAATTGTTCTTTTTCCATTTT
This sequence comes from Mangrovibacillus cuniculi, assembly GCF_015482585.1. Lineage (NCBI taxonomy): Bacteria > Bacillati > Bacillota > Bacilli > Caryophanales > Bacillaceae > Mangrovibacillus > Mangrovibacillus cuniculi. Next base: position 1,688,318 of record NZ_CP049742.1, read on the forward strand.
TGGTCGAAGTTTCTTTATTTCTCTTTCAGAATACCCCAGAGCTTGAAGAGCTAATATTGCTTCTTCCAACGACTGTACTTGCTCTTCCATTTGAGCATCTTGTTCTGCCGTAAATAAAGAGTGCTGAACAGTCTCCCCTAATCCATTTAATTTTCCTTTTAAATCAAGGATCATCTGTCTAGCCGTTTTCTTACCGATACCAGGAAACTTCACCAAGAATGTTTCATTTTCACTTTCAATTGCTTGGATTACCTGGTTTGGTTGTCCACTCGCTAAGATAGCAAGAGCTCCTTTTGGACCAATACCTGAAACATTCAGTAATTTCGTAAACATCCATTTTTCGTCAAATGTTTGAAATCCATAAAGAGCTTGCGTGTCTTCTCTAACATAATGATAGGTAAACACTTTGACTTCTTTACCAGTAGTGTATACAAAAGGGTTGGGGGTCATGATTTCATACCCAATTCCTTGATGATCAATAACTACGTGTTCTGGACTTATATAATCAACCGTACCTGTAATATATGCGTACAATGAGACCACTCCTTTTTAGCACTCCTCATTGTACCATAATTTCACCATTATGCGGGTGTTTGTTCGGTTGGATTGTTGCTGATTAAACAACAAAAGAGAGTAGGACAGAAACTCAGAATGACTGCACCGGGACTTACGTTACAGGGGGACGCTTTCCACGGGGCGGTAAAGAAAAGCTGAAGGCGCGCGTTTAGCCGCGGCAGGAAACTTCGGAAGACCGAGGAGGCAGCCCCTCAGCCACCACAGGGCTTTTGGAGTTTCCCGAGCGGTTGCGCACCTTCAGCTAGAAACTGCATCTTCACGTTGAAACTGCTGTGGGGTCTCAGCTACCCACCTTTTCCGTAGGAGTCGCCCCCTTCCGCTCCAATCCCAAATATTGATTCAAGAGAAACATAAATCTTGCATTTACTTAAGAATAATACCTTTTTGAAGATTATCACCAAGACAAAAAGTACATTCGTTTTGAATGTACCTCTCTTATTTTACTTTTAATTTCCCTTACCACTCTTCTTTAGAAAAAGGTTCATATACCTTTAGTACTTCTTGATAACAATCTTTTGATTTTATTGGTATGCCTTTTTTCAGTTTTTGTAACAAACGACTTTCCATTCCATCTATGTTTATTTGAAAAAAGGATTGAATGATTTCTTGATTAGAAGGGTCACCGTTGTAAATTGTTAAGACTCCCGCTTCCGTCACCCCGAAGTAGCCATTATTTTTAAGTAATGGAGAAATATCATTCTCAAATCTCTCTAATACTACTTCCTTCTCTGTCTCATCAACTATGTTCCACTCTTTATAGTCGTTTCTGATCTCCTCTATTTGGCTAGTCACTGTTTTTGTTTCTTCACTTCTCTCTCCATCCACATAATGTCGAATGAATAACAGTTTCTTCTCTATAGGAGTATCGCTTTCAATCGTATACTGGTCCATTCCCGCTCCTTGTGCGGTATCTTGGTGAAAGAATGTGAAATATATAGCACCTACTAATAGGAGTATCATAAATCCTATTCGGAAATAGATATTCATTTTCGTCACCCTTCCTTTTCTTCACCTTCTTTCACAGTTTTTCCATATCCATCATCTTTATTCAGCATAAATAAAAGGCCACCTAAAAGTGGCCTTTTGAACTAACGATCTAAACGAAGGGATTGAACCATATCTTGTAGGTCATTTTCTAACCCTTCCATCGGTCCACCATCACGAAGATCGTATTCAATTTGACGAACTCGTGTATACATCCCCGGTTCAGTCACTACTTGACAATCTTTATTGTTCAAGAAAGGAGTAGCTGCTTGCTTAACTTCTCTCTCTGTCTCAGCTCGCTTTGATTCATCTTCCACATCAACCGCAATAATAACGTCATCTTGATACACAACTGAGTGTACGCCTTTTACGTTTTCTACTCCACCAGCAGCTTCATTAATACGATCTGCTAATTCACCAGAGTATGCACTGAAGTAAGATGAACGAGTTGGTTTTTCCCCCATAGAAATATGTTGGTGATAATTTCTATCATTTTCTGAATACTCACCATTATGAGAGAAGAAATTCCTACCATACTGATTTATTGGTTCTGCTGGATTTCCCATTTGATACCCATAATCGTTATATTGACCACGATTATGACGCTGCCTGTCTGATGCCACGCCATCGTTATAATCAACTAATTCTGCAACAGGACCTTGACGAGTGTCTTGGCCGAAATTACCATCTTTATCGTCAGAATAGTATCCTAATGGCTGTGTTGAATCAGTATAACGATCTCTTCCAGCTTCTTCGTTTCCACACGCTGCTAGTGTAACAAGTGAAAGGCTAGCACACGCGATCATTTTCCAATGCTTCTCCATCCCCATTACCCCCTAATAAACATTTGAGCGTTTGCTCTAGATTAGGTTGTGAGGATAAGGAGAATTCATACCATGTAAAGTTCGTTAATTGTTACCTTCTAATAAAGCTATTTCTTTTTCTACTCGTTCATAAAAACGAATACGCAACGTCCATTGATTTACCGTTAAGTCATATAAGAAAGGCCAAAGCTGTTGTTGTTGAGCCATAGAAGAATAAAGAAATCGATTCCATTCACGAAATAAATCTGATGGGAAAAGTAAACCATATAAAAATGGAAGAGATGAGGAGTATTGAGAAAAATGATTTTGCTCCATTAACTTGATAAATGACCAGTTGATAGAAGGAAGTATGCGATTGGCTATTTGAAGTTCATCTGCTAACCTTGGACCTTTTCCCATCAAATCAAAATCAACCAGGTATAGGATCCCGTTTGCATGTCGAAAGAAATTGTGATGAGCTAAATCCCCGTGAAGGACTACTTCTTCTTCATCTGATTTTAAATGGAGAGCTAAGCCTTGCATACTTTTTGATCCATAATCTAGGAGAGCTTGGTACGATTTAATCCCAATCCATAGCCTTATATTAGACGCGTGTGAGGTAAAAGTTAAAAAGCGTTGTCTCCACTTATTTTCAAGCTGATATGGTCTCAAGTAGACCAATTCTTTTATAATTTCTTCTGATGTATTATGAAATTTACGCATTAAATCCAATGCCTCTATACGATTTTCCATTGTTCCATAATGAAAAGGATCATTTATTTTTGGTTCTAAGTAGTCAAAAAGCCCCCATAATTGTTGATCCCATAGAATTGCATCATTTTGGTGTATCGGATGAAATTGATACGTTTGCATGAAATTATTTTGTCGCAAACAATTTGTTAAGACAATTTGATTGGACAGATTTTGTGCTGAATTAAAGGGTTTTAGCAACCAATTTTTAGTAACACCTTCTACAAACAGAATTTTAGCAGAGAGCCTTTTTATACTTATTATGGACTCTCCTGTTTTTTCTTGAAGGTAAAGACGGAGACGATCATATTTATCGTCTCCGTCTCTCATATAATTCCAATTATACATCTTTACAATTACCTTTGAGACCCGAAACCTTGGGGATTAAATCCCTGTGGTAATTGTTGACCGAATCCTTGAGGTGTTTGCGGACCAAATCCTGGTTGCATTGGCTGACCGAAGCCTTGTGGACCAAAACCCGGTTGCATTGGCTGACCGAAGCCTTGTGGGCCAAACCCCGGTTGCATTGGCTGACCGAAACCTTGTGGGCCAAACCCTGGTTGCATTGGCTGACCAAAACCTTGTGGGCCAAACCCTGGTTGCATTGGCTGACCAAAACCTTGTGGGCCAAATCCTGGTTGCATCGGCTGACCGAAGCCTTGTGGACCAAAAGAAGGACCTCCACAACCACAGTCGTTGTCATCTTGTTGATCCATTACACCTTGCACCATAGGGGTGTTACCCATTGGAGCCATACCACCTTGCGGGTATCCACCAAAACCAGGACCAGGTGAAACTGGAGAAACTGGTGTACATCCATCTGGACCAAATGGTTGACCAAAGCCTTGCATCGGCATTCCTTGTGGCATTGGACTTTGCACTCCCATTACTTGTGGTTGTTGCATTGGCATAAACTGTTGCATGGATGAAGACTCTTGCTCAAATCCGTATGGTTGTTGCATTTGTGGCATTTGCGGGTAACCTGGTTGCATTACTCCTTGAACTTGTGGTGCAAATCCTGGTTGTTGTCCCATTGGCATTGGACCAAAACCGTAGCCTGGCATTACTGGTGTAACTGGATAACAGTTCATCATCGGTTGCATCACTCCTTCTTGGTCTGGTGACTCCATCACTGGTGCCACAGGTTTAGGTGCTGGTTTTGGAGCTGGTGGAGGAGTTGCTGCCCCCTTCACTTTTGGCTCCTCTTTTTTCTTTTCTTTCACAGGTTGCATCATTTTTGTTTCTTTTTGTACTTGCAAATTTGCCAGGTTCATCATGTAGTAGTTGTTGTTAATATCAATTTCTGGCATTGTAATACTTGGCATTTTTGGTTGTACTTTAGGCATTTCCTTCACAGGCATTGGCATTTCTTTTTTCGCCTCTTTAACAACTGGTGCAGTCGGCTTCGTGTTTGCATACGGATGGTCTGTTTTGGGCATTTCTTTCTGTGATCCGTAGTTAATTTTTGTCGCCATTTCTTTATTCACCGTTCCACCAGATGTTGGTACTTTAATTTTCATACCTGGCATGATTAAATCAGGGTTGGATAATTGGGCATTCAATGTCTTAAGCTCTTCGAAATCTACACCATATTTTTTAGCGATTTTCCAAAGAGTATCACCTTTTTGCACGATATGGATCTTCACACATTTTCCCTCCTCAGGCATAAGTCTATATATCCTATGACGAAATAGGTAAAATGCTCACATTACGTGAAAATTTATGAGGAAAAGATTTAAATTATGCTTTTTCTGGTTGTAATTGTGGAGGATTTTTTGGCGTTACAATAGAAGAGTATGGAACCGTTAGAGACTGCACAGGGATTTCCGCTCCAGGGTGGCGCTTTCCACGGGGCGGGTTGCTGAGCCTCCTCGTCGCTAAAGAACGCGCTCCTGTGGGGTCTCAGTAACCCACCTTTCCCGTAGGAGTCGCCACCCCTCCGCTCCAATCCCAAAACTTATTTAGTATTTAGCAAAGAACTGCTGTGCGATGATTTTTTTTTAAAAAAATATGAAAATACAAATGAAATAGTACATAAAACAAAAGACATTTTTGATTATAGTTACCAAAAATGTCTTTATCTCATATCACTGCAGAAGTAATGAGTAAAATGAATTTATCTTTGGGATTGTAGCGGAAGGGGGCGACTCCTGCGGGAATTAAGCGGGTAGCTGAGACCCCGCAGGAGCCAAGAGCGTCCTTCAGCGACCGCGACGAGGAGGCTCAGATGCACGCCCCGCGGAAAGCGTCCCCCTGCAGCGGAAATCCCTGTGCAGTCACATTAGGGTTTATTTCACCCCCTCATTAATTCTTTCTATACATTCCTCAACATTCGATCTAACGCTTCTATTGCATAGTGGCTTGTTTCCTCGTCCACTTTTATTTGGTTTACTGGTTCCCCCTTGTATACTTGCTCTAGAGACCATAGTAGGTGCGGTAAGTCGATTCGATTCATGGTTAGGCATGGGCACATGTTTGGGTTTAGAGAAACGATGTCTAGATGTGGGTTTTGTTGGATTAGACGCTGCACTAAGTTCATTTCTGTTCCAATCGCCCACTTTGTACCTGGCTCAGCAGCTTCTATGACATCAATTATCTTCTTTGTAGATCCGTTGTCATCTGCAAGAGCCACTACTTCTCTCGTACACTCTGGATGAACAATAATTTTTCTGGTTGGATCGTTCTCTCTTAGATCAATAATGTTTTGCACAGTGAACTTCTCATGAACAGAACAATGACCTTTCCATAATATCACCTTAATCTCGTCCAATGGTGCATCTGTTTCTAATTTTTTCGCGATTGGGTCCCATACTGCCATTTGTTCTAACGGGATTCCTAAATCAAATGCTGTGTTTCGCCCTAAGTGTTGATCAGGTAAAAATAGAATTCGTTCTTTTTGTTCAAAAGCCCATTGCACCATCTTATGTGCGTTAGAAGATGTAACCGTTGCTCCTTTATGTTTACCAACAAAAGCTTTAATAGCTGCTGTGGAATTAACGTATGTTAACGGAAGAATGGTATCACCAAACATGCCTTGTAACTCATCCCAAGCATACGTTGTTTGATGTATGTCAGCCATATCCGCCATGGAGCAACCAGCTCTCATATCAGGTAAAACCACCACTTGTTGCTCTGTTGTTAAAATATCTGCTGTTTCCGCCATAAAGTGAACCCCACAAAAGACAATGAACTCCGCTTCTGTATTTCGTTCTGCCACCTGAGCCAGTTGAAGGGAATCTCCCGTAATATCTGCAAACTCTATAACCTCATTTTTTTGATAATGATGTCCAGGAATCAACAATCTCGTTCCCATTTCCTGTTTAATATACGAAATACGGTTTCTCATTTCTTCTTCTGACATTTGTAAGAGCTCATCTGGTAAACTTGTCATATTCTTTGTTAAAAATGATAGCATGTTAGTTTCCTCCTTCCATTACTACACGAGCTGAAATATCTAAAGCGGTATAAGAATGCGTTAGAGCACCTAGCGATATAACATTTACTCCAGTTAAAGCATATTCGCGTACATTGGTTACATTTATTCCACCTGAAGCCTCTGTTGTAATAGATGAAGGAACGAGCGATACCCATTCTTTCATAGTGGAGGGTTCTGTATTATCAATCATGATAATGTCTACTTCTGCATCAATGGCTTCTAATAATTGTTCTTTTGATTCCACTTCCACTTCAATAGTGACTGTATGACCAATGGCATTTTTTACTTTTGCAACGGCCTCCGAGATAGACCCAGCAAAAGCAATATGATTGTCTTTTATCATCACTGCATCGTATAGACCAAATCGATGGTTTTTCCCCCCACCTACTTTGACTGCATATTTCTCTAACATCCTCAGTCCTGGCGTTGTTTTCCTTGTGTCAGCTATGGCGCATTTTGTTCCCTCTACTTGCTGCACTACTTTACGAGTTAGTGTAGCGATTCCACATAAACGTTGTAGTAAATTTAATATGACACGTTCTCCACTAAGTAAACTTTGAACTGGACCAGTAATCTTCGCAACAACGGTTCCTTTTTCTACATATTCTCCTTCTTGTACGAAAATTTCTACACGGTGGTCTTTATGTAACATGACGTAGCCATCCTCAATAAGGAACCCTCCGCAAAATACACCTTCTTCTTTTACCTTAAAGAACATTTCTCCGTTTAAACCTTCTGGGAATATGGCACTAGCAGTAAGGTCCCCACTCCCAATATCCTCTAAAAAAGCTCTTTGAAGAAGTTCTTTAACGAACAATTTGTTCATGTTTTCTCCCCCTAATTTTCACATCTATGTTTGACTGTAAAATATCAAGTTTCTCCCATGCAGGAGTTGCGTTTGGATAATTCGCATACACATGCGCTCCTCTTGATTCTTTTCGTAAATTAGCTCCCCTAGCGACAAACAATGCTGTGTGTAGCATGATTATTTTTTCAAAATCCGATGCGGTACATGTGATTGGGTTTACGTCTCTATACATGGACAGTTGCTCTTGTACCCAATTATAAAACCACTCTAAATCTTCTTTATTACGAATGATTCCTATATGACTCATGGTCAAGTCTTGAATTGTTTCTTTGGAGACTGTTATTTTATCTCCATCATCTAGAGAGGATATTTCCAAAGAAAGATCAGCAGAAGGAGAAAGAATGCGTGAGTTGTTCAAATAGTCCGCTAGCGCATTCCCTTGAACAATACCTTCTAACAATGAGTTACTTGCTAAACGATTTGCACCATGTAATCCCGTACAGCTAACTTCTCCAATAGCGTAAAGTCCTTCTACAGCTGTTTCTCCCTTGTAGTCGACTTCAATCCCTCCCATAAAGAAGTGAGACCCTGGAATAACAGGTAATAAATCTTGTGTTGGATCTAAATTATTTAGTTGTGAAAGGTTCCACAGTGATGGAAACTTTTTCTTAAGGTTTTTTATCCTTCGACAATCTAGATAAATAGATGAACCAGCTCGAATATGTTGATAAATAGTGTGAGCTACAATGTGTCTTGGAGCAAGTTCTCCACCTGAATGAACATCTTGCATAATTCGCAATCCGTTTTTGGTCACTAAGGTTGCGCCTGCTCCTCTTAAAGCTTCTGTTAAAAGACCAACTGCATGATTTTTTACTTGTAGCAAAGTAGGATGAAATTGAACAAATTCCATATCTACAAGAACTGCTCCCGCTTCATGTGCTAAATAATAACCGTCACCTAGTGCACCTTGTTGATTAGAGGAATGCTTGTAAATAGAACCTCCACCTCCTGTAGCTAAAATGAGATGAGAAGTAGTGATCGTGCCAATTTGATTATTTTCATCTACATACACTAACCCCGATACTTTCCGTTGATTATCTAATAGGATCTTTCTGACAGTAGAATGTTCCATCCAAGTTACGTTCGTATCTTTGTACATAAATTCACAAAGATTGACACCAGTAGCATCTCCACCACTATGAATGATTCGGTTGGTGGAATGCGCGCCTTCTAAACCTAAATCGATAGACCCATCCATTTTTCTATCTACTTCAAACCCTTCTTGTATTAAACTGTCTAGTTGACTAGTGCTATTTTTAACTATCCATTTTGTTGAAGATAAATTATTATGATTCTCTCCAGCCTGGATGGTATCTTTTACATGAAGATCTACGTTATCTATTGGAGAAACAACAGCAGCTATACCTCCTTGGGCACGGTAAGAGTTACTATCTTCCCATTTCCCCTTTGTGATAATTATCACATTTAAGTCCGAGCGTAATTTTCTAGCTATTTGTAAAGCAGCAACGCCGCTTCCTACAATAACGATGTCAGCTCTTTTCACTATACTCACCTACAAGTCTCTGAGTTTACAAAAGTATAACATTACCTTTACATCTGTCTTGACACTTAGTTTTACATAAACTTATGATATTGACAAGAGGAAATTTTATGATGTGTAAGCGCAATCAAAACTTAAGAGGTGAAAAGATGATTTATTTAGACACAGCTGCTACAACAAAAATGGATTCAAAGGCAGTAGAAGCCTACGTATTTACTGCACAGAATTTTTTTGGTAATGCTAGCAGTTTGCATAACATTGGAGGAGACGCACATCACGTTCTCGAACAATCTAGACAGGCCGTAGCAGATTTTTTACAGGTAGATGAACGATGCGTCATTTTTACATCTGGAGGCACAGAAAGTAATAGACTTGCCTTAGAATTCCTTTGTTCTTTGCTTCCATCTGACAAATCTATTTATATAAATGAAACAGAACATCCATCCATTTTCAAAAGCATCCCTAATTCATATATGGATCAAGTTAACGTAATCTCTTTATTCAACGAGGACTCCTTACCAACCAAAAAGGTTTGTGAGGAAACAAAACAATGTGGACTGTTAGTAGTACAACATGTTAATTCAGAAATAGGATTAATTCATAATGTAAAAGAAATCATACGTATGTCGGCAGAAGATGAAATTCTAGTGCATTGTGATTCTGTTCAATCTTTTGGTAAACTTTCCTTAGCAAATGTTCTTCCATATGTGAGCACCATCAGTATATCTGCTCACAAAATCGGTGGACCTAAAGGAGTTGGGGCACTGATTCTTAACCCTACTCTCCTAAGTAAATTGCAACTTTCCCCAAAAGAACAAGAATTAGGTCTACGATTAGGGACAGAGAATGTACCAGGGATAGTGTCTTTTGCACAAAGTATTTTATCTTTTAAAGAGAAGCAAATACCAGATCTTGTACTTTGGCAAATGAGAAAAGAGTTTTTATCTATTTTAAAAAACAGAATACCTTCATTAATCATTTTAGAAGGACATGAATCAGAACAACTACCTACCATTATTGGTTGTATTATTCCAGGGTTAGAGGGACAATGGGTTATGTTGGAAGCTAATCGAAAAGGTGTTGCTTTATCAACCGGTAGTGCTTGTCAAGCTGGCATGCAGACGATTAGTCCAATGATCAAAAATTATACTAAGTCAACCGAAGAGGCATTGGGATACTTCCGTATATCCTTTGACTCTTCTACAACACTACAAGAGCTAAAACAAGCTGCTCTAGTCTTAGTAGAAATCTATGAAGATTGGCATAGTAAAGAAAGGATTTGGCATAATGAAAAAGTTACTAGGTGATGAACGTAGAGAGTACATTTTAAAGAGATTGAAGGAATCTAATGAGCCCATTAAAGGTGGCGTATTTGCGGAAGAGACAAATGTTAGTAGACAAGTAATTGTTGGTGATATTACTCTCCTAAAGGCCAAAAATGAGCCAATCATTGCAACTAGCCAAGGGTATATTTATATAAAAGCAAATGGGCATTCGGAAAAAGTCATTAAAACAATAGCATGTAAGCATGAACCAGAGGCAGCCGAAAAAGAATTAGAGCTTTTCGTTAAGCATGGTGTTACGGTGAAAGATGTCATTGTAGAACATGCGATTTACGGGGACTTAACAGCTTCTATCATGGTATCTACCAGTGCAGACGTACATGCTTTCATGCAGCAAGTGAAGTCTACTAATGCGACTTTCTTGTCTGCTTTAACAAACGGTGTTCATCTTCATACGGTGGAAGCTAACTCTAATGAACAGATTGATCGTGCTCTTCAAGAGTTGGAGGCAGAAGGGTTCCTTTATTCTGAGGGATGATTTTGTAAAATAGAAGCTATGACAAAATCCATAAGTGACTGCATAGCGATTTCCGCTGCAGGGGGACGCTTCAACCCCGAAGATGAATATAATAAATCACTAAATTTGCATTGTTATAATAGTCAATAGTTTTCAAATATTAACGATCAAAAGGTACATTCGATTTGAATATACCTTTTGGTCGTTTCGTATTATTCCAGTGTATTTTTTATCAACCCTCTAGATAAGTAGCATGGTACGATCCCACTACTTTCACTTCACATCCAAGAGCCTCTAGTTCTTCTACTGAACCTCGCAATAATAAACTACTCCAATCTTCTTCAATATCTATCATAAAGAAGTATTGTCCTAGTCTAGTTTTTAAAGGTCGAGATTCAATTTTAGATAAATTCAGCTTTCTCCATGCAAAGGCAGACAATACACTGTGAAGTCCACCTGGTCGATCTTCTGGTAACGTAACCATAATAGTGGTTTTCTTCTTTTTATTTTCAAAAAGAGTCATCGTTTCATGAGAAACTAAAACAAACCTAGTGTGATTTCTCTCTACATCATGGATATTTTCTGTTGCTAGAACTAGATCGTATTCTTCAGCAGCTTTTTTATTGGCAATGGCTGCAAATGGTTGATCTTCGTTTTCCTTTACATACGCGGCTGCCGCGGCTGTAGAGCTCATAGGAATCCATTCCGCACTTGCATGTTCTTTATGTAAAAAAGAGTGACATTGAGCCAAAGCGTGAGAATGAGATACTACTTTCACGATAGGTGTGTTATTTTGTACAGTTTTTTTAGAAAGCAAAAAATGTTGTGCAATAGGTAACGTATACTCCGCTTGAATGGTCATCGTAGAATGATGAAACAGATAGTCAATCGTCATCGAAACCGTTCCTTCAAGTGTGTTTTCTAACGGCACAAACGCAGCATCTACCTTAGCACTCTCCGCCCACTCCAAAGCCATTTGAATCGTGGGAGCAGGGGTCAAAATAGCGTGAGGAAATGCCTGGCTAACAGCCTCATGTGTAAAAGTACCATTTGGACCTAAATAAGCTATATTCATCTATATTTCCTCCTCATCTTTCCATGGATAGGAAGAGATTTGATAAAGTAGAAAAAGGTGCATATTAGCTAACATGCACCTTTTTTATTACTATTTAATTAAACACAAGTTTAAATACGAGTAAACCATATTACTGCAGAAATATTGGTATTAAACTATTATATTTGGGATTGTAGCGTCCCCCTGCAGCGGAAATCCCTGTGCAGTCACTAATTGTTCCATCACGCACCAGAACCAAGCACTTCGACCTTATCTACGAACTCTAACTTTCGTAAACGACTCAAAAACTCATCAATCGTTACATTCATCTCATTCATATTAATCGATAAAGTAACATTTGCTTTTCCTTGTAAAGGAATAGTTTGGTGAATTGTTAAGATATTGCATCCATTTTCCGCAACAACTTGTAACAATTGTGATAACGTTCCAGAGCGATCCTCTAAGTGGAAAAACAACGTTACAAGCTTTTCTTTGACCATTGTATGAAACGGGAAAACTGTATCACGATACTTATAAAAAGCACTTCTACTCAAATCTACTTCGTGCACCGCATCCCAGACGGAGTCCACTTTCCCTCTCTCCAACAATTCTTTTGCATCCAATGTTTTTTTCATTGCCTCAGGTAAAACATCTTCACGCACAAGATAAAATTTTAAGTCGCTGGTTGTCTGATCTCGCACACCGCATCCTCCTAAAGTAGATCTTAATCGATAAACTCAAACTCGAAATCGAATAAACGAATGATATCGCCGTTTTCTGCTCCACGCTTACGAAGTGATTCATCCACACCCATAGAACGTAATTGGCGAGCAAAACGTCTCGCAGACTCATCTCGAGAGAAGTCAGTCATCTTGAATAATCGCTCGATCTGATCACCTGATAAAACGAATACCCCGTCTGGATCTCTCGTGATAGTGAAACGATCATCATCTGACTCATGCTTATACATAACGCGGTGGATACCAGTTTCCTCTTCTTGTGTAAGTGGGAATTCTGGAGTAGTTTCCACTAGGTCAGCGATTGCAAATAATACTTCACGTAGACCTTGTCTAGTAACCGCGGAAATTGGGAAGATTGGGAAGTCTTCTTCTATTTTGTCACGGAAAATCGCTAAGTTTTCTTCCGCTTCTGGCAAGTCCATCTTATTCGCAACAATAATTTGAGGTCTTTCCATTAAACGTAAGTTATATTCTTTTAATTCTGCGTTGATCGTAACGTAATCCTCGTATGGATCTCTACCTTCCACACCTGCCATGTCAATAACATGGACAATAACACGGGTACGTTCGATGTGACGAAGGAACTGATGACCTAATCCTACTCCTTCATGTGCTCCTTCAATAAGTCCTGGAAGGTCTGCCATAACGAAACTACGTTGATCTTCTGTTTGTACCATTCCTAGATTAGGAACGATTGTCGTAAAGTGATAGTCACCAATCTTTGGACGAGCACTTGAAACAACGGAAAGTAGAGTAGATTTTCCTACACTTGGGAATCCTACTAAACCTACATCAGCTAATAATTTTAGCTCCATTACAATATTACGTTCTTGTCCTGGTTCACCGTTTTCGGATAATTCAGGTGCTGGGTTAGCAGGTGTAGCAAATCGAGAGTTACCTCTTCCTCCGCGACCTCCACGTGCAATCACCGCTTCTTGTCCATGTTCTACTAAATCTGCAATAACTTCTCCTGTTTCTTCCACAGTAACTACAGTTCCAGGTGGAACCTTTACTACCATATCAGAAGAATTACGGCCATGTTGATTCTTACTCATTCCATGTTCTCCACGGTCCGCTTTGAAATGGCGTTTGAATCGGAAATCCATTAGCGTTCGTAGACCTTCATCTACTTTAAACACTACATTTCCACCTTTTCCTCCATCTCCACCAGCTGGACCACCATTTGGAACATACTTTTCGCGACGGAAGGCAACCATACCATTTCCACCGTCTCCACCTTTCACATACACTTTGACGCTATCGACAAACATGAAAGGCACCTCCTCTTTTCTGTGTCTATGTTGTTAGAAATTTATACATACCAATGAACAAGGAACTGCTCTTGGTCTTGTTGAATTAGTTTCGCAGAATGGGTAATTGGTGAATGTAAACACCAATCATTCAACCATTTCGTTAAATCAACTTTCCATTCTCCCATATATTCTAAAGAAAAAACATAGGTTGTTTCGTCTTTTTGTAAACGAATAAAAAGTCGATTATCTTCATAAGGCTTAGCATTCTCATTTATAAAGGAAAACCATTCATTAAATGATTTTACTAAATATTCATCTTCTATATCTAGAGTATACCCTTCTTCAAGAATCTCCCATTCAATTTGGAAGGAATGATTCTCCCAATTAAACGTTAGCAGAGTTTCAGCAAATTGAGGCTTACCTAGATTGGTTAAACGGGAATCTTGCTGAGCTTGTACAATTAAGTCGTCCATTATAGCTTGTACACGTTCCCATTTTTGTAACGTTATATTTCCTTTTAATAGCTGAAGTTGATTCATCCAGTCATGCCTTGCATATCTCATTGCTTCTACAACCGTCCAGTTTCCTTTCATACCTACACTCCCACCATTTTCATTTCAGCTTTACCAGGATGAAATGTATTATAGCTACAAAACATATTCCGAACATCTCGTTGTTGTAAGTATAACAAAAATTTTCACGATAGGAATAATAGTTCTGTAATCTTCTTACGGAAGATCAACATTTTGTATACGCGACAGAGAAATAAGGTAAGAAAAAATGATGATTATTCTATTCCTACCTTATTTCTCCGGGCGATTAGAAAAAATGGGTTTGTAATGAAGCAAGAGCTCTAGCCCGAGAAGGCTAGAGCTCTCTTCTGTCTTATCTAGCTTTTCGATAAAAGAGGCCGTCAACCAAGTTGACAGCCCCATTTCACCTATTAAGCTTCTTGAGCTACTGGGTATACGCTCACTTTTTTCTTGTCGCGACCCATACGCTCGAAGCGAACGATACCGTCCGTTTTCGCGAATAGAGTATCGTCTCCACCACGGCCTACGTTAGTACCTGGGTAGATTTTTGTTCCACGTTGACGGTAAAGAATTGAACCGCCTGATACGAATTGACCATCTGCACGCTTAGCACCAAGGCGCTTCGCTTGAGAGTCACGTCCGTTCTTCGTAGAACCTACTCCTTTTTTGGATGCGAAGAACTGAAGATCTAATCTTAGCATGTATTCCACCTCCTACCGGTTGAAGGTAATCTTTATAAATTCACCATAATCTGCTTCAATGGTTTGCAATTGAACAAGCATTGCCTCTAACAGCAATTGAGTTTTTTCATGTGTTTCCTTCGATAAATCATCAGGGATGATAACCTCTAAGTATCCACCATCTTCTCCAAGTTCAATGCCTGGCTGTGTCTCCGTAAGCGTAAGAATCGCATTAACTGCGCCAAACGCTACAGCAGATGCTCCAGCACATACGATATCTTGACCGTGACCAGCATAATTAGCATGTCCATCCATCGTAAAAGATGTGATGTCACCATTATGTGATCTCGTCATTCGTACAGTAATCATATCGATTACGCGTTGATGCTTTCGATTGTTACTTTCGTGTACGGTTGACGGTGACCTTGCTTTTTACGGTTGTTTTTCTTCGCTTTGTATTTGAAAACTACGATCTTCTTCGCGCGACCTTGTTTTTCAACTTTAGCCGTTACAGAAGCGCCTTCAACTAGTGGGCTACCAACTTTAACGTTGTCTCCACCTACGAATAAAACTTTGTCAAATGTTACAGTTTCGCCAGCTTCCACGTCTAATTTTTCAATGTAGATCGCTTGACCTTGCTCCACTTTAATTTGCTTACCGCCTGTTTCGATAATTGCGTACATACTTGCACCTCCTCATAGTCTAAGACTCGCCAATAGCAGGCGGTTAGTAACTAACACTTGTGACCTGTATTGAGCGGTTGTAGCACGGGTGCGCTACAAACAATAACATTAAAAATTTAACATAGTGCCGCACCTATGTCAATTAAATTATGACAAATTACATTGTAACGAAGATTTCATAATAAGGAGCTTCTCGATCCTCTATAATTGGATGTAACGTAACTTGGTAATCTTTCTCTATAGACATAAGATAACCTTTGTCTTTGCCAACAAAGTTCTCCCATGTAGCCGAATCCACTTTTATTTGAACGTCTTCGGTCTCTATGCTTGCAATGTGGTCGCGAATAGCTCTGTCCAAGGAATAAGCTGATGCATGAGCAGATTTTCTCCATCCGAACCCTGTCTCATGTGAATACCTCTCTAAATGAGTTTCATACCACATCGGCTTTGTTCGTTTTCTTGTGAGCATGACACAACCTAGTTCGTTAAATGGATACACCATTACATGTTTCTCATCTTTTTCTACTTGATCCTTTAATGTCTGCAGTACACGTTGCCTTGAACTTTGTGATTTCATATTAATAAAGTCAATGACGACCATCCCACTTACATCTCGTAATAACAATTGCTTAGAAACCTCTTTCGCTGCTAGTAAATTGGTTTCTTCAAAAGCTTGTTCTGCATTTCGATTTTTCACTTGTCTCGCTGTATTGACATCAACTACCGTCATTGCCTCCGTATGTTCAATAGAGATAGATCCCCCATTAGAAAGCCATACTTGCTTTTGAAATACTTTTTCTTCCGAAGAATGTAAGTCATACTTTGTAAATAAACTTTCTTTCCCGTGATGCCATGTCTTGGTCCAACCCTCTCCAAGAGGAAGTTGTTTCAAGAAGGATGCGTCGTCAGAATAGCATTCACCGTTACTACTTTGCGAGATCCAATATTGTAAGTCTTTCCAAAAGAGCGGCACAGGTTGAAGTAAACCTTCTCGTTTTTCTTGTTGAGCTTTTTTTTGTAACTCTTGGTATTGCTCACGCAGATTTTCTAATTCCAGTTGTAAATCATGCAGCGACCTGTTTGCAGCGTCTGTTCGCACCACAACGCCTTCTTGGCCAGTTAACCAGCTTGACACCGCTGTACGTAAATCCTCTCTAATTAGGTCTGGTATCTTCTTTGAAACTGCACAATACTGTCCAAAAGGCATATAAACAAGAGATACTCCTGCTATTTCTACCAAGTTTGTTAAGACTGCTCCCTTTTGCCCATGTGCCTCTTTTTCCACTTGGACTAAAATACGCTGTCCTTGAGGAAGAAATTTAGACGGTGCTATATCTTTCTTATTAGGATGATCTGACTCTGCGAATTTCACCGTCTTTTGCTTCGTCAAATACCCTTTCTTTTCTTCTCCAATTTCCACGAATGCAGCGTTAATACCGCTATGGACAGAATCAATTCTACCTATGTAATAAGATCCTTGCTGACCAGCATCATCACTAGAAGCTGTTCGGTAGTAGACCAATTTTCCGTCTTGCAAGACCGCCAATCGCTTTTCTAACCCTTTTAGCTCTATATATAAACTAATCACGTTACCGCTTCCTTTCTTCGTTATTTCCTTTGGAGCGCATGAAATTTGTTTTATTCTTTTATAACCGATGTATTCTATCACTCTTCGTGAGTTTAAGCCCCTCTTATTCTCGCCAAGCAGCTATTTTTCTCCGCATTAATGAGTTTAAAAGCCAAAAAGCCACTAACCATTAAGTTAGTAGCCCTATTATATCGTAAGCTTATTCATAAAAATAGACAAGTTCACGCAGCGTTACCTTTGGTCGTTTTTCCGTGAACATGCTATGTAGAATTTCATTTTCGTCTAATGTCACCACTTCTACTCCGTCTTCTATAACGATTACAGCATGTTTGACACCACGTGAAAAACGTTGAGAAACTTGCAAAACCGTTTCTTCGATATCTACTTTTAACGGAACAATCTTTCTCCCTATATCATGCTGGCCATAATACCTGTCCATTAAAAAACGTTGGAAAGTATAGTGTCTATGCTTATATTGGTAAGATAAAATAAAATATAGGTAAAGAATGACAACCCATCCATTAAGATGTGTCGGTGCCACAAATAGCGTAAACAGCGCAAACAAGGATAGTGTCACAAAAGATAGAAGTAGTGTCCGTTTGTATCCTTCTAAGAAAGGTTGCGCCACATTGCATAGAAGGAGAATTAATTTACCGCCATCCAAAGGATAAATTGGGAGTAGATTAAAAAAAGCAATCATGATATTAGCTTGAACAAAAAACGCAAAAAGTGAATCAGGTAAAATTCCTACAATTGCAAGTCCCCACATCACGAAGGCTAGCCAAATCTGTTGGAGTGGGCCTGCCACAGTAACCCACCATTCTTCCTGCCATGGTCTATTTCCACTTTCTTCTACTACTAAAACACCACCAAAAGGCAGCAACTGAACCTTTTTTATTCTCCACTTAAAGTGAGTAGCCACAAGAAAATGCCCCATCTCATGGACAATGATAATTAGAAAAACGATCGCTAACTCATAAAAGCGACCAGTTGCGATAGCAATAGCTGCTACTAGCCAAAATAAAGGATGTATACGCCACTTCATTAATAGCGATAATATCTTATTCAAATGGTATCACCTGAATTGGGTCAATAAAAGAACCACTTTGCTCTATGGCAAAGTAAAACGTTCCTCCGTCCCCTTGTTCTTTGTCTGACACGAAACCTACAGAACGGCCACTCTCGATTCTTTCATACGGAGAGACTGTCACATCTGATAGACCCCCATACCAAGAAGATGTTTTATCGTCATGCTGGATAATGACTGTGTTACCTGTCCCTTCTTTTTGTCCAACAAAGATGACTTGTCCACCTTTCATCGCCTCTACATTTGCACCTACAGTCGTCTCAATTAACACACCTTTTGTTTGCTCAGAGAATTCCTTTACGACTCTTCCACTTGCAGGAATAGAGTAATCTGTTGTAACAGCAACACCAGGACTATTTGATGGTAGCTTAGGTAAAATGGCTAGTGGTTCTCCAAATCGCTCTTCATACCAAGCAGATACGGCAGCGAACTGGAATTCACTTGTCATGGTTTGCTTAACAAATTGTTGAATTGGTAACGCTTGAGGTGTACTTGATTTATACACGATTGCTACAACTAAGATCAGAACGCAGGAGGCAAGAACCTTTAATAAAAAAGTACCCTTATTAAATAATGGGTGCTCAGATCGCTCCGATGGATCCGCTTCATATACCGCGTACTCTCGTTCATTAGATAATTGATATAAAGGTAGACTATCTTTTGATTTTGAAGTTGAATTGGTAGAGTGATTTTGTCTTCTTTTTTGTAACTGTTTTCTAATTTGATCCGCTCGATTAGACACTTCAATTTCCCCCTTATGGACAAGTACTGTTATGAAATTATATGAGGGATAAGGGAAAAAAGAACATAAAGAAAAACAGTTTCCAAAGTTATAAGATTTCAACTCAGAAAACTGTTTTCACTAATTATTTAACACCTAATAATTTTTTGATTTTCGAAAATACACCTTTTCCACTTTCATCTAAAGATTGTAAAGGCACAGATTCTCCTAAAATACGTCTAGCAATGTTTCTGTATGCAATGGATGCTTTATTATTGGGTGACAAAGCGATTGGCTCACCTTTATTAGAAGACGTAATCACATCATCATCATCTAAAACAATACCGATTAAATCGATGGATAAATGTGCTGTAATTTCATCGACATCCAGCATATCGCCATTTTTCATCATGTGATTACGAATACGATTTATGACTAATCGAGGTGGTGCAATATCTTTCTCTTGTTCTAATAAACCAATAATACGATCTGCGTCACGGACAGAAGAAATCTCTGGATTTGTTACAACAATTGCTTGATCAGCACCTGCTACCGCATTTTTATACCCTTGCTCAATTCCAGCTGGGCAATCAATAATGACATAATCATAGATTGATTTAAGCTCTTGGACTAGTTCTTTCATTTGATGTGGTTGTACTGCTGTTTTGTCACTAGTTTGAGCTGCAGGAAGTAAGTACAATTGATCGTCGAAACGCTTATCCTTTACAAGAGCTTGGTGAAGCTTACAACGACCCTCTATAACGTCTACTAGATCATAGATAATGCGGTTTTCTAACCCCATCACAACGTCTAAATTTCGTAAACCAATATCTGTATCTACTAAACACACTTTTTTCCCTTGTAAAGCTAATGAAGTTCCAATATTTGCGGTAGTTGTTGTTTTTCCAACTCCACCTTTTCCTGATGTAATAACTATAGCTACACCCACGACTAAAATCCTCCTTTAAATCTCGTAAGATTCGGTCTTATAGTCTTTAAAACTTGTAATCGATCTACAACCATGTGTTCTTCTTCATCTAGGTAGGCACATTCCATTCCACCAATCTCCGTTTCCTTATGATCTGGGGCACGGTGGATTTGCTCTGCAATTCGCAACTGCATTGGTCTCATAGAGGATGCTACAATAACTGCCTCTGAATCACCTTCACAACCAGCGTGTGCTATACCTTTTAAACTACCCATAATGTAAATATTTCCTGTTGCACGAAGAGTACCACCTGGGTTTACGTCACCAATTAGTAGAACGTCACCACGAATAGTTACTACTTGACCAGATCGAACGAAGCTGGAGATAGAATGAATAGTAGACTCTTCTGAACGCTTTTTCGCTTCGTCTAGAGAGATAACATTTGAATGAATAGAGTCCACTTTTACATGTCCTGTAGACTCAATCAGTTCATTTAGTTCTTTTTCTTCTTCTTTTGCTAAGTAACGATTGCCCACGTGGACTCGAACCAGTGTTGCATGTTGGTCTTGCTCTTTAACTGCTGTACCATGTTGCGTAAGTTTTGATATTAATTCGTCTTTTAGCTCATGGATAGAGCATTTATCGTGTAAATGAAGGTTTAAACCTTCCTTTGTTCCTTTTATCATGACTAACTGTGTCTTTTTCATTGTGCAATTTTCACCTCAAGGATGGGGTATTCGACATAAAGGGATAGAATTCCTTCTATCTTCGACCAGTTTCTTCAATAAATTGTCGTTTTGTTATGACAAACCACCTTCTAAATGGGTAACAAACAACAATATAGAAACAAAGATTGATGACTATTGTACTCCAAAGTCTAAGTTGAGCATATTCTTCTAGTTGCATGGAGTACCCAAATAAGAGTCCATCTAAGAAATAAGCTAAGATATCTACTATTCCAACCATTAAACAAGTAACAAAACCAATTACGACTAAGTGATGTTGTAATACTTTCATTAGTTTTACTGTAAAATAGGCTGCAATAAAAAATGTAAAGAGATATACGCCAATTACTTGCGTATAAAATAAATCAAATAATAAGCCAAATAACGCAGCAAATGCGTATGTAACAGACTTATCGTAATAAGATGCACTCAAAACGATACAAACGACAAGAAAGTGAGGAATATACAAATAACTATCTGAGAAAACCAAATGTGGAAATAATGTAATCCAAACGTTTTCTGCAAAAAAACAAGCACTGAGTAGAATAAACGGCTTCAAATAAGCTTTCATCTTATTGTTCCACTTCCTCAGGTGTTGCTTCAGGTATATCTGGGCTAACCATAGAGCGCTCTACTACCATCACGTGTTCCAAATCGTACAAATCTGCTGCAGGAATAATATAAGCCGTTTGTGTCAATCCTAGTGGGTCCGCTTCAACTTTTTCTACTTCTCCAATTGGGAGACCAGCAGGGAAAATCCCTCCTAATCCAGAAGTCTCGACTAATTCGCCTTCTTTTACCTCTACATCATAAGGAATTCTTTTTAACAGTAATCGATCAGACTTGTCATCATATCCTTCAATTAACCCAAAGATTCGGTCTTCTGATTGGATTAATGCGGAAATACGATTTTCAGGATTTCGGGTTGACACTAATTCCACTGTGGATGTCAGCTGAGAGGTGCTAACCACTTTCCCTATTAATCCTTTTGAACTTCTAACGGCCATGTCTGTTTCTACACCATGTACTTGTCCTTTATTGATAACTACCAAGTCTTGTAACCTTGCTGGATTACGAGCAATGACTGTCGCTTGAATGTGTGTATAATCACGTAAATTGTCTTGAATATCAAGCATTTCACGCAACTTATCATTATCTTGCTTTAAATCATATACATCAGCTTTTAATTGAGCTAATTCTTCTAGTTGTGCTTTTAAACGCCCATTTTCTTCGTATGTATTTCGCAAGTCTTGAACGTCCTCAAAGAAACCCGCTACTCCATTAGCGGGGCGGGAAAAGATGGATTGACCGAAGCCAACGATGTCCTTCAGAAATTGTTCTGGGACTGTGGTGTTTTCACGATCTCTAAGGGAAAATCCAAGCAATGCGACCAGAATAATAATGCCGATCAACAACATTAACAAACGTTTATTTAAAAAGAAAGATGGCATTTTCTTCACCTCATTGCGTTGTCTATTCAGTATTTTGTTGCTTAGTTTAGCTGTAGCGCTATGATTTTCGACTCATTCGTGTCAAGCTACGCTTTACACGCCTTTCAGCTTCACTGAAAGGTAGATAGATTTGTATCAAGTCTTTCGGAAAGCAGGATTTCCTTCGACATGATTCAAATCTATCTAAATGAGTCGAAAATACGTTAAACTATGTTACTTTTTATCGCTTAGTAAATGCTTATGCTCTAACGCTTTTCCTGTACCGATGGCTACACAGTCAAGGGGGTTTTCTGCTATTAGCACTGGCATTTTTGTTTCTTCTGCGATGACTTGATCTAAGTTACGTAATAACGCTCCTCCACCAGTTAAGACTATACCACGGTCCATAATGTCTGCTGCTAGTTCTGGAGGTGTTTTTTCTAATGTTGATTTTACTGCATCTACAATGGCATCTACTGTGTCACGAAGAGCATCAGCAACTTCTTCTGCAGAGATTTCAATTGTTTTTGGTAATCCAGTTAAAAGATCACGGCCACGAATATCCATATTTGCAATGCCGTCAGCTTTTCCTGCTGAACCAATTTCTACTTTCACTTGTTCACCCGTTCTAGCACCAATCATTAGGTTGTACTTCTTACGAATAAAATTAATAATAGCATCATCCATTTCATCACCAGCTACACGTATGGATTGGCTTGTAACAATCCCACCAAGAGAAATGATAGCTACTTCTGTTGTTCCACCACCGATATCTACTACCATGCTACCTGTAGGTTCCCAAACAGGCAAATTTGCTCCGATTGCTGCTGCAAACGGCTCTTCTATCGTATAAGCATTTCGAGCTCCCGCTTGTGTTGTAGCATCTTTTACAGCTCTTTCTTCTACACGAGTAATTCCAGAGGGGACACAAACAATTACATCAGGCTTACGAGAAAATAAGCCGCCACGTGTATTAATTGCTTGTTTGATATAGTATTTCATCATCGTAGCAGTTGTTTCATAATCAGCAATTACTCCATCTTTTAATGGACGTAGCGCTGTAACGTTTCCTGGCGTTCGACCAATCATATTACGCGCTTCATTACCTACTGCAACAATGCTTTTTGAATCTGTTTGTATCGCGACAACAGACGGTTCACGAACAATGATTCCTTTTCCTTTAACGTACACTAATGTATTTGCAGTTCCTAAGTCAATCCCTAGGTCACGTGACATTCCAAACATTCAAGTATCTCCCTCTCTAGTACAATATCATCTACATAGTAAAACTATTTACTTATACTATAAAACCAATTAAAAGCATGATTTTGACAAAAAATCATAAACCATATTATACCCTAGCCCTAGCAAAAATCCTAGTGTCAGACATACCCTTTTTCTCTCAAGCTGATAAATCGATTGTCCCCAATGATGATGTGATCAACGATTTCTATCCCAATAATTTTCCCGCATTCTACCAATCGTTTTGTCACTTCGATGTCTTCCCTACTAGGACTTGGGTCCCCTGAAGGATGATTATGAAAACAGACAATAGAAGCTGCGGAACGCCTAAATGCTTCCTTAAAAACTTCTCTTGGGTGAACAATAGAAGCATTTAAACTGCCAATAAAGATTGTTTGTCTATGCAACACTTGGTTCTTCGTGTTGAGGTATAGACATACGAAGTGTTCTTGTTGCAAAGAACGCATATCGTTCATGACATAGTTAGCACCGTCTTCCGGTGACCGTATCACATACCGATCATCAAAAGAAAGATTTTGGATCCTTCTTCCTAACTCTATCGCTGCAACAAGTTGAACAGCCTTTGCTTCACCTATACCTTTTATAGCAATCATTTCATCCGCAGACATTTGCCCTAGTAGAGTTAAGCCATCTGATTCCTGTAAAAGTCTATTTGCTAATTGTAGAACCGACTCTTTCTTGGAACCCGTGCGAAGAAGAATAGCGAGTAATTCATGGTTGGACAACGCTTTTGCACCAGCTTGAAGAAGCCTCTCCCTGGGTCTTTCTTCACTAGGTACATCTCTAATCATTAACAGTGTAATCTCTCCTTTGATACGTCAAAGGTCACTTACATAAAGGTAGATGTTAACACTTGATGTAGTTGAGATATAGGTAGTCCAACAACGGCGTAGTAGTCTCCTTTTATTTCTTTGACAAAAAGAGCACCTTTACCCTGTATACCATAAGATCCAGCTTTATCCATTGGTTCTCCCGTCTCAATATATTCTCTAATAGCCTTTTCTGTAAGAGGCCAGAATTGGACGGTAGTTTTGACAACAAATACTTTTTCTTCTTCTTCCGAAATGATAGCCACACCTGTATAAACGGTATGTTCTTTGCCTGATAATTCAGAGAGCATAGCAAAAGCATCTTCTTTCGAAGAAGGTTTCTCTAATCGCTTTCCATTAATTGCAACAACCGTGTCCGATCCAATTACGATGGCATCTGGAGCTGTAGCAAAAACATGAATGGCTTTGCGATAGGCAAGTTCTCTTACTGCATCTTCTGGGTAAACTTCATCCGAAAGGTCTTCTGATACTTCGCTTGGTATCGTTTCAAATGGAATTGATAGAGTTTCTAGAAGTTGTTTTCTACGTGGAGATTGTGAAGCTAAAATGAGGCGTTTCATGTAGTGACATCACCATTCCTTACTAGTTTTGGGAGATACGTTTCTATCGTACCACTAGGACAGTAAAACGACAAGAAATTACATGAAGGAGTGAAAACCCGTTGCCCTGCGCTACAGATGCTACGCTTTCCTAGGGGCGGGAGCTGAGCCGCTTCCCTCGCTTCGCTCAGTCCAGGGTCTCAGCCTTCCCGCTATAACCCTTAGGAGTCTTCGCATCTTCCGCTCCGGGCAACTAAAAATGTGAACTAGAGTAGTTGAATCTAAGCCGAAATGGAACTATTAAAACCTAAAACACTCTAACAAACTCAGTACGTTATGAAATAGTAATTTACAAACATTAAGTATATTCAGTTAAGAAAGTACCACATCACGTGGTCCTTCATAAATTGATACTGTACGCGAAAAAAGCCGAAGAAGATTTTCATCCCCTCCGACTTTCGGCAATATTTCCTAAGAAATAGTATGTTTCTACAATTTATGAAGAATTGCTACAATATCCATGATCGGTGCTTGTGATTTACTGGAATGAGGATCTTTTTGAATAATGGTTGATAACTTCTTCAACTCACCTTGGACAGAAACCAAAGACTCATTCTTTATTCCTTCCATGGAAGAAAGCTCCGACACAACTTTAGAAATCTCAGCTGCTTTTTCTGCTGGTACCGTAATCGCTGCCCATTCGCTGACTTCCTTTACTACTGGCATCAATCCCTTCACAAAACTTGTTTCCGTCTCACTTAGCCCTTCCCAATTACTAGCAGGTAGTTCTATAGGCTTAGCAAACACTTCAATACCTTCAAAGAATCCACTCATCACTTTTGCAGATTCCACTGACTCTGACATTCCGACAATAATAGCAGTGTTATTTTGCAGAGTTAGAGCTTTACTAGAAATCCCTTTAGCAGTAAGTTGCTCTTGGAAAACAGTAGCCGCTCCTTCTTCCGTGAACACACCTGCCTGTATAATTGCCATTGTCAATGGTTCTAACGTAACAGCCCCTCCACCAGACGCTGCTGATGGTTCTTCTGTTACTGTTGTATTCGGTTGCTGTTGAATGGCTGGTGCTGCTGTCTGTTCATCACTAGACGCTAACCAAATAAGTCCGTAACCGAACAATAAACCTAACCCAATAGCCAAAGAAAAAGCGAAAAGAAATGGAATCCAAGACCAACTAGAAGATACCTTCTTCTTCCCTGGTGTAATAGGAGCATCATTCACATAATGAATTTTTCGGTACTCTGGGATTTCTTCCTCATCAGGTAAAACCCATGTAAACTCATCTTCCTCTCGCACTCCATCATCCTTAAGCGGAACAGCTTCTTCACTAGCTGCAATTTCTCCATTAGCGCTTCTCCAATCTTGCACTTTCATCTCTTCTTGTTTGTTTAACTTAATGGTTATGTCTGGCTTTTTCTTTTCCATACGATCCCACCTTGTACCCACTTGTTTGTCCCATCCTATCATGTAGGTAAAAAAAAAGAACAAGACTTTTGTCGTCTTATTCCAAAGGATTTTCGTCAAATTATTCATCTGTGTTATCTGTTATGGCAGAGATAGACAAGTTACTAACCGCAATAGGCGAAGTTTCTCCATCCACTGTGCACAGATTTTTTGTTTTTCCGATAAAGCATACTTTCGTAACTCGTTCTTCCTCTATGACAATATAACTATTTTCATTTGATTCAATAGTTTCTCTTGTAAATGGATCTTTTATTGGCTCCAGCATACCGTGATCCACTAATTGTTTATACGTCAATTTAGTAGGAGCCTCTATCCCCACATGATTCTTGACATAAAATGTCCCTGCGTCTTTTAACGCTATGGCATTAGCAACTAGAGCATCTTTTTTTGCTCTTTCTAAGAGACCACCAATAGCAATGGTCGCAATCAGAGCGATGATTCCTAGAATTACCACTACTGCTAATAACTCGACTAAAGTGTATCCTTTTTCATTAAGGCGTTTCTTCATCTTGATCTCCAGTACTAAAGGTTTGTAAAGGATTCTCTTTTTCCGCTGGTAAAGGCGTATCTAATTTCGGTAATTGATCTACTAGATCTGTTAACTCAGGTAAATAAAAAGCGGACACTACAACACTGACAGACATAGGAGCAGTGGACTGATCAATCGTTTGAATCTCTTCTTGACCAGCAAATGTCAAAGAAGAAACGACATGAATTCTCTCCAGTTTCTCAATCTCTTTAATAAAGTTCTCTAATTCATAATAACTAGGTGACTCAATTTCTAACGTAGTAGTAATTCTTTTTAAGGAAGCTGGAAGCGCAATTG
The DNA here is from genome assembly GCF_015482585.1 of Mangrovibacillus cuniculi. Taxonomy (NCBI): domain Bacteria; kingdom Bacillati; phylum Bacillota; class Bacilli; order Caryophanales; family Bacillaceae; genus Mangrovibacillus; species Mangrovibacillus cuniculi. Next base: position 1,715,398 of record NZ_CP049742.1, read on the forward strand.
CTGTTTCTGTAGTGGCGCTTTCTTCTGTACTTCCACCACTCAAATTTTCAATGTCTTCTTCTGTAGTAGTTTCACTACCCGTTAAAACAGGTGTATATGCTTCATCAGCAAAAGAAGTATTTTTTATAACCACACCTGACACAATTTCTGCTCGTTCTAATTGTAAAATGATTTGTTCTGTTAATGGCTTAACTGGGATGTTGCGCTGCAAAGCAGTGCTTCCATCTTGGACTGAAACAGTTTTAGCAGACGAAGAAGACTCCAATGCTGAAATTAGCCTCTCCTCGTTTTCCACTTGTTGTTCCATTAGTTTCGCATCAGACATTTTTGGATAATAGAGTGCAAAATAAATGCCACCGGAAAGTAGAGACATAAATAAAAAAGAGGACACAATCGTGAACAATTCTTTATTTGTTAGTGAAATATTCACGATGTAGGTTCCTCCTTTCCCTTCTTTCTAAAAGCATCTGGTTTTAGAACTATATCAAATGTACCTATGTAACGAGGCATTACATCTTGTATACTGTCTTCTATTTCTTGTGTAGAAATAGAAAGTAACGTTGCATTTTCGATATTCTCAGATCCTAACAATCTATCTAAGTAGAACGCTACCTCTCTAGATGTATCAAATTGAACAGTTAAGGAAATCGTTCCAGTTTCCGAATAACCATACTGTTGAAAGAATCCTCTTTCCGGAAGCAAAGATACTAAATGTTCTAATACATCCGAAGAAACAACAGGGTACTCATTGGCCCATTGAATAGTAGAGGATAGCTGTTGATAAGAACTAGAAGCAGTAAAAGCTGAAGCATTTGCTTCCATCGTAGAGCGTACCTCTGTTACTTGAGCCAACTCTTTCTCCACTCTATCTAAGTTCTTCCCTTCCATGAAGGATAAGCCACCAATAATTGCTGAAACAACAATTCCTGTCACGACAAAACCTAAGCTCCATAGCTTCGGATAATCATGCGTTTTCTCTTTTTTAGGGAGGAGGTTAATATCGATTTGCATTCTATCTCCCCCTTTTAAAGCTAGTCCAATGACGGAAACAAACGCATCTGTTGCAATAACGTCATTTGCTGAGGTTATGGAGTCTCTTTTCATTAACACGTAAGGCAATTCTACCTGCTGACTAAAATACATGGCGATTTCATGAAGCCTTGGATGATCTCCTGTAAACAGGAGTTTCGTAATTTGATTGTCTCCCTTATGAACGGTATAACGATAAAAGTTCATCACCTTTTCGAACTCTTTGAAAATAGTTGTCATCTTAACAGATAAATCCACATTCCCCATGTCTGATTCAATAAATTCATCTTCAAACGTCAATTCAATCGGTCTCATGAACACAGGAATATCTTCATGAAAGATAGACACGGTCGCTTCACTCTCATCGATAGAAACAATCATGGCATGTTCCTCTGAAGATACGAATTGCTCATGAGAAAAATAACGATATAAAGATAAGGCAGACACTTCTGCTTGCTTTGGTTTCAAGCCAGCTTCTTGAAGAATGTCTTGATAGTTTTTCACTATTTCAAGTGGCGCTGCGAAAAAGAGGATTTCATTTATTTCCGACTGTTGTAATGGAACAAAGTCAAAAACAGGCTCTTCAAAAGGTAAATGAATAGAACTACCAATCTCCATAAAAAGATAACCTCTGATCTCATCTAGTAACACGTCTTCTGGTAAGGTAATTTTACGAATGACCACAAAAGGATTCGGAACTAAAAATTGCACACTTTTCCTTCTCCACTTTTCCTCCTCTACCAAACTAGAAAGAATCGCCAACAACGTTTCTCTTTCTTTCACTTCGCCACCTTCAATAACACCTTCCGGAAGCTTTCTCTCAATTAAACTATGAAAATGTAGATCTTGGTCACTTTTACGCAAACCTGCTCGTATACACGTATCAGAAAACACCACACTCACCATATCAGGAGTGCGAGCGAAAGAAGAAAATACCATATAAGTTGACTCCCTCTACATAAAATAAGTTACATACCAAAAAATTAAATCTTCTCCGTTAAAATAGGCCACTAACACACCAAGGGATATGAACGGTCCAAACGGTACAGCTTGTTTCCTAGATGCTTTTCGGAAAGTCATCAAGATCACCCCTACAACTGCTCCAAATGCACTAGCTAACATAAACGACAATAATGTTAATTTCCATCCAAGAACAAAACCAATAACAGCATAGAGTTTAATGTCTCCTCCACCCATACCACCTTTACTGATAATCGCGATAAGTAATAGAAGTATGAAACCAACAGCTGCCCCAATGAAGGAATCCAACCAGGGTATCCACGAGAACCAAATATGCGTTACTAGAAAAAATGATGCAAACCATAGTAAAATACGATCTGGAATTAACATAAAATGCAAATCTGAAATAGAAATGATGACTAATAAAGAAATGAGGAGAAGTGCTACTAACAGCTCTGCTGATAAGCCCACTTTCCAATAGGCGAACGCAAACAGGAACCCCGTTAGTGCTTCCATGATAGGATAAATGGGGGATATCGGTGTGCGGCAAGAAGAACACTTTCCACGAACCAAAAAATACGAGACAACAGGAATCAATTCCCACGCCTTCAACTCATGCCCACAATGTGGACAAGCCGACCGTGGAGCCACGATCGACTTTTTCTGTGGTACACGGATGCCCACTACATTGTAGAACGAGCCTAGGAGTAGGCCGTAGATTAAGACTAAATACATCATAATAATTAAGGGGTAACATTAGGATCTGCAAGGGATCCTGTTGTAATAACGCTTGCTCGGTTAATTTCTCCTTCATTTTCCCATAATCCTCTAACTGAAGTTTGAAGTCTAACAGTATACTTATATGTATTACCTGTTTTAGTAACTGTTACTCCAGATACTGTTTCGTTATATTGTTCACTATCAGGACTATCAAAATTATCAATTAAATTTTCATCTTTCATTTGTTTTAAAGTTTTTGTTCCAGTAAAGTCTGGATCACCTGTTACATAAACCTTCATGGAGTTAATCATGGTAGTCGCATTCGCCACGTGTGCGTCCTTACGAGAATTATCAATTAAACCACCAATACTAGGTATAGCAATCGCTGCAATAATACCAAGAATAACTACTACTGCTAAAAGCTCAATTAGCGTTAAACCTTTTTGCTCTTTTAACTTTTGTGAAATGAATTTCAACATCTTTTCTCCTCCTACTATAGGTAATTCTATCTAACTATCATTATATATGACAGAGTTTGTTTAATCATTATCAATTTCGCAAAAACTGCTAAAATCTTTCAAAAAATTAGTAATTTTGCACATTGTTAAATACTTCAAACATTGGAACCATAATTGAGGTTACAATCGTTCCTACTAATCCTGCTAACACGACGATCATCAGTGGTTCAATCAACGACTTTAAACGGTCTGTTGCATTGTCTACTTCTATCTCGTAGAAATCAGCTACTTTCCCAAGCATTTGATCCAACGATCCTGTTTCTTCCCCAATGGCAATCATTTGCGTTACCAAAGGTGGAAATGCCCAGTGTTCTTTCATAGGACTCGTTAATGAGCTTCCTCTTTCTAGAGAACTTCTAGATTGGCGAATGACTTTTGCAATTACTTCATTCTCCACGATTTTCTCTACGATGGTAAGCGCCTGGAGAATAGGGACAGAACTAGAAAACAGAGAGCTTAGTGTTCTAGTCATTCTTGCCAAAACAGCTTTTTGAACAATCGGACCAAAAATAGGAGTTCGCAACAAAGCGTAATCTAATAGATACTTCGTTTCTGCTTTTCTTCTCATGAACATCAATACAACTAAAAGTAAAATAAACATACCAACTATTACATACCAAAACTGCTGCATAAACGCACTAGCATTTAAGACAAATTGAGTAATAGCAGGTAGTTCTCCACCAAAATCATTAAACATGGTTACGAATGTAGGAACAACTGCTACTAATAAGAAGATAACTACTCCAATCGCAATGAAACCAACTACTAACGGATAAGCTAAAGCAGAAACAATTTTTTGTTTTGTCTGATTCGCTTTTTCATAATGATCTCCCAATCTCTCTAATGATTCATCTAAGGAACCCGTTGCCTCTCCTGCTCGAATCATATTGATAAAAATTGGTTCAAAGATTCTCGAATGCTTAGTACATGCTTCTGATAATGGGTTTCCTTCTCGTAAGTCTACTTCAATGTCTAATAAAGCTTTTGCTAAAGGTTTACTGTCTGTTTGAGCGGCTACTATTTTCGTCGCTTCTACTACTGTGATACCTGCTTTTAACAACGTTGAAAACTGACGTAAGAAGATCATAAAATGTTGCAGTTTCACCGGATTTCCAATAGCAATATCTTTTGTCAAAATAGTCTCTGCTTGTTGATTAATCTCGGTAACACGAATACCTTGTTTTTGCAAATTGACTATGGCATCTCGCCTAGAATCCGCTGTTATGACTCCAGCCTTCACTCCACTTTTACTTCTACCTTTATAACGGAAACGCGCCATTAGTTGTTCCCCTCCTGTAGGTAAGGAGCTGCATGTTCTTTAGAAATTAGTTGGTGATCTAGTAATTTGCGAACCGAACTACTCATCAACTGCATTCCTGACCCTCCTGACGTTTGAATGGCGCTATCAATTTGGTACACCTTTTCAGACCGAATTAAATTGGCAATAGCTGCGGTTTGAATCATAATTTCAAGGGCTGCAATTCTGCCTTTTTTATCAGCAGTTGGAAACAATCGCTGGGAGATAACTGCCTGAAGAACACTAGCTAACTGTATTCGAATCTGTGCTTGTTGTTCTGGCGGAAACACATCTATGATACGTTCTACTGTGGATGAAGCACTAGATGTGTGAAGCGTAGCTAGCACTAAATGTCCCGTTTCAGCAGCAGTTATGGCTGTATGAATCGTTTCTAAATCGCGCATTTCTCCTAGTAGAATGATATCCGGATCTTGTCGTAATGCACTTCTTAATCCGCTTGAAAAATTCTTCGTATCAAATCCTACTTCACGTTGATCTACAATGGAGAGTTGATGTTTATGTAAATACTCGATTGGGTCTTCTAACGTAATAATATGCTTTTTCGCATGGCGATTTATATACTGAATCATGGATGCAAGTGTAGTAGATTTCCCGCTTCCAGTTGGACCTGTTACGAGCACTAGCCCTTGTGGCTTTTGTGCAATTTCTTTTAAGATAGAAGGCAATTTTAATTCTTCCAATGTTGGAATGACTGTTGGAATGGCACGAAAAGCTAAAGAAATACAACTTCTTTGATGAAAGGTATTTACACGAAAACGGCCAATACCGGAGATTCCATACGAAAAATCAAGTTCTCCTCGTTCTTTAAATGTTTCCCACATATTCTCCGCGATAATAGATTTGGCCATTTCTTCCGTGTCTTCAGGCTTTAAAGGTTCGGTGTTTAATTTCTTTAATTCGCCATGCACACGGAAAACAGGAGGTACCCCAACAGTTAAGTGAACATCAGATGCTTTATGAACAAATGCTTGCCGTAAAATGGAATCAATCTTTTCTCTATTCATTATTCTCTTACTCCATAGCAACACGGAGAATTTCTTCCGTTGTTGTAATCCCTTGTTTTACTTTCAATAAACCATCGTCTAATAAGAAGATTGTTTTATGCTGTATCGCCACTTCCCGTAGTTTTGACAATGGCTCATTGTTTAAAATCAATCGTTTCATATCTTCATGAATAGATAAAACTTCATGAATTGCTACACGACCTTTATATCCAGTCATATTACAAGAAGAGCAACCTTCTCCTCTTATTACCGTATCAATGGTTAAACCTCTTTTACGGAAGATTTCTTTCTCTCGAACAGAAGGTACTTGCGGTTTCCCACAGTCTCTACAAACTCTTCTAACTAATCGCTGTGCAATAATACCTGATAAAGAAGATGCTACTAAGAAAGGCTCTACTCCCATATCTAGAAGTCTGGTAACCGTGGATATAGAGTCATTTGTATGAATAGTACTCAACACTAAGTGTCCAGTTAAAGAAGCTCTTATGGCTACTTCTACCGTTTCCCTATCCCGGATTTCTCCTACCATGACGATGTTTGGATCTTGTCGTAAAATTGCACGAAGACCTGTAGCAAATGTTAATCCGACTTGGCTGTTAACTTGAATTTGATTGATTCCTTCCAATTGATACTCCACTGGGTCTTCCACGGTAATAATGTTTACTTCTTCTGTGTTCAGCTTATTTAATGCAGCATATAGCGTTGAAGATTTACCAGAACCGGTTGGACCAGTAATTAAGACGATACCTGTTGGTTTAGAAATCATTTCTTGAAAACGCTGAAGATTCACTTTGTTAAATCCAAGTTGATTCAAATCATTCAACGAGGAACCAAGATCCAAGATACGCATTACTACTTTTTCTCCATAAACAGTTGGAAGCGTCGATACACGTAAATCAATTGGTCGATAATCAATATTTGTTTTAATACGTCCGTCCTGTGGGATTCGATGTTCGGTAATATCTAATTTCGACATGATCTTTATACGAGCAATTAACATGTTTTGCATGCTTTTCGGAATGGTTCTTTCTGTTCGTAAGATGCCGTCCACTCGATATCGCACAAGGACTTTCGTTTCTTGTGGATCAATATGAATATCACTTGCTTTTTGCGTCGCTGCATTAGAAAGCAGTTGATTTACTAGTTTAACAATCGGTGAATCCTGATCCGTAATGGTGTCTTCTTTCACTTGTTCAACCGTACTTACTTCTTTTGCTAGCTGATCTAACCCATCATCTGCATCGTAAAATTTGTTAATTGAACGCAGTATATCGTCTTTTGTTGCAATGGCTGGTTCTATGGAAAAGCCAGTGGCTAATCTCAAGTCTTCAATAGTATAGAAATCCATTGGATCTGCCATCGCTACGTAAAGCTTATCTCCTTCTTTTTTTAAAGGAACAATCACATTACGTTTCGCTTGTTCTTTCGGAATTAAAGAAAAGAGTTTCACATCGAAAGGATAACGATAAAGACTGACATGAGGAATACCAAGTTGAAATTCTAGCACTTCAATTAATTGCTGCTCCGTAATGAAACCACGCTGAAGCAAAACATCTCCAAGACGTTGCTCTTTTGTTTTTTCTTTTAGCGCACTTTCTAATTGATCATTCGAAAGTAACCCTGCATCAACTAGTAGATCACCTAATCTTTTTCTCGTCTCTTTCACATGCTCGCCTCCTTACTTATTTTTCCTCACCGGCTGGTTCTTCCCAAATTACCTCTACCTCTTTACGAGAGGATTCGTTTTCCGCACTATTGTTACGATCCTTTTCCTCATTAGAAGGTGGATTTCTGCCAGTATCCTCATTATTTTGTTCGTCAACTGGTGGTGTCACGGTTTCACTAGATGATGGAGCTGAGCTAACTAAATCATTCAAAATAGAATGTACCTCAATGCGATGTACAGGAGGATAAAAGTCTTCTGATACTAACTTTTCTTCCACTATTGCCCCCGACTCATCTTGTATAATTTGGTAAACACTGATTAATTTACCTGGACTACCCTCTTCTAAAATGTTCTTTGTACCAATTGTCAGTAATGGATTAAACTGTTTAATAATTCTTGGTGGAAATTCTTGAATTTGACGAATCTCCATTTCATAAGAAAATAAAAAAGGCATTCCGCTTAATTGTGCAGCAATTCCACCTGGTAATGTGGAGAACGTTAATTCATATGAAGTCTCTGTCGGGTTATAAAATACGAAATCCTTGTTAAGTGCTTCAGAAAGGTCCACTTCCAAACCTAATGGCTGCAAAGTAGGCTCTGTTCTACCATAGTTTCTCTCTCTAACTTCAAACGGTGTCTCTAAAACCAGTTCGTATGTAAGAGAAGCTAACATCTCTTGTTGTATCTCAGATAAATCCGTTACGCCATCTTCTTCCATTTTTTGTAGAAAAGAAATAGTAGATTTCGGATCAATGGTTATGGAAAGAGTGGAAATATCCGTCCAATTTTCGTTAGAACTAGTTAGCAACCTTACTTTTTCCACCAAATAACTTTCTGTAAGAGCACTAGCTACCAACACTTCTTCGGCTCTAATTAATGTGGGCTCTGCTACTAAGAAACTAGCTACCTCTTTAATTTTGACTGTCAAAAGTTCTATATCTAATACACTAGCAATTTCAGTAGGTATGTTTTCCTTAATCCATTTGTCCACATTACTAACTTCAAGACCTACAGGAACTGGATTGTTTATCCCACTAGTTGGATTATATGTTTCATCCACCGTAAAGCGAATCTCATCTTTTGGAAAGAAATATGCTTCGCCTTGAATACGAAACTCAATAATTGCTGCCTCTCTCCATTCATTCACCTTGTTTGTCAATTGAGTTGCTGCTTCTTCTCTTGTCATACCAGATATATCAAGTCCACCTAGCTTTGTCCCTTCCTCATATGTAGAAGAAGAAGGAACGATAGAGGAAAAGAAAATCGGACCTAATTGAGAAACCGTTAGCATGAAGGATGTGCAGAGTACGAGCATAATAAAATACATAGCAAAACGTTGGCTATTCACTGTACTCTTCCTCCCTTATTTTTATCTAACATTCATTCCAAGTTCTACAAATACAGAGGTCCCTTCTGCTTGAGCTTGCTTCACATCTTCTAAAGTCAGGATAGTTCCAGATTCAACTACTACTTCCCCATTAATTCCCTTAATGTCTTTCGTCACTTCTTTTCCAACTAGAAGTTCCGCTTGTTTTTCTTTCAAGCTAGAAAGGGAATCAACTTCTTGCTCCAACACTTCGTTTGCGTTTTCCATCCAATTTTTACGTGTTGATTCTAATGCATCTTCCTGGACTATTAATAGATCTTTTCCATAGGTCATAACAGAAGATGACGGCATGATAACTTGTTCAGAGCCAACTTTTAATTCTAGGCCCATTATTTCACCTGTATCTTCATTTAACCCATACTCTAAAACAGAACCCACTAACTGTCCTTTTCTTGTCATTACTCGAGTGTCACTTATACGAATGTTTTTATTTACTAGATTATTTGCAATAGGAATTTCATTTAAATCAATAACAGAATGCTCATTCTCAATTGTTACGGCAAATTCTCCAATTCCAATGATTTTCTTAAAAGGAATGGCTTTAACGCTAGTTTGCCACTCTTCATTTTCAATTGTTAAAAAGTCAACGTAGCCTTTCTCTGGATTAACTACTAGTGTTTTTACTACTCCAAGTTGATCTCCTGAGTTAAGGCTAATAATTGGTAAGTTTTTTACTTCAGAACTTTTTTTCATGACCTTCACACCTATCTGTAATTTTCTACTGTTTTGTTTTTTCCATGGCAATTTCATTCATTTGTGCAAGTTGTGTAAATAGTAAAGGATACTTTTGATAACGAACGGAAACAGAGTTAAATAGTTCCGTAACATCTTCAAAACGTTTATTCTGCAACAAGTAGTTCACCTTTTCATAGATGAATGTAAAGTACATTTCATCCGGTAAATCTTGTCGTAACATGGTATCAATTAATTCTTCAAAATCTTGTAAATTTCCATTTAATTGTAAAAGATGAAGTTGATTCGTGATAGAATGCAATAATTCTCTTGAGGTTCTAGACATTTCTATTGTTTCAGAGGATTCCTTTTCATTTGAATAGGATGTCTCCATTTCTAGCATTTCTTCTTCTGCGTCTAATTGAGGTGAATCCTCTACTTCTTCCAAGAATAATTCTTCTAATTCGACTTTATCTTGCGTTTCATCCGCTTCTCCAGCGGAAATGAACGTGTCTTCGATTATTTCACTGTTTAAGTTAAAACTTTGTTCAGGTGGCGCTGTTTCTGTTATGATTTGTTCTTGCTCTTGTTCTTGTTCTTGTTCTTGCTCTTGCTCTTGTTCTTGCTCTTGTTCTTGAACGGTTTCAGCATCAACTTCAGGTCTGGATAGCTCTAGTTCTTTCTCCATATCAGAGAATTCTAGGAGTTCCTCTAAAGTATCTTCTTCTAATTCAAGTGATGAAGTTTCATCTACTAGTTCTTTTGGAAGATCAGCCTCAGCATTACTATCTGTCGAGTTTAGTAAGTGTTCCAACCAGTCCTGTGAAACCTCAACTATTTCTTCTTCTGTTTCAGTCACTGCAACTTGTCCGTTTCCAAATAATTCTTCTAGTTCATCTACTTTTTCTACATTTTCAATACTTTCATCTACTAAATTGTCCTCTTCATTTAAGGCTATAAGCACATCATTTTCAAATGTATCACTTGATAAATTTGTTTCAACTTGTGCTTCTTTTTGAATAAAATTATTGCTTTCTATTACTTCTTCCAACTCTTCATTTTCTGATTCAATTACATGTTGTGTTTGGTAGCTATCTTCTGCATTTTCTGCATTTGTATTAGAGTCATGTGCTAACAGAAAAAACATAGAAAACTTCTTCTCTACAAAGTAAGCGACAATCAGACATAACAGAAGTAGATAAAGACTAACTTCATATAAAGATAAAACAGTAAGACCTGCTGTACCAATTGTAGCAAAAATCAAAGAAATCCCTACTATGTACCATCTGCCTCGAAAGGAAATTGGTAATGGGAGAAAAGCTATAATTGGGACCAATAGCAAAACTCCAATGAATAAAAATATAAACGGTACCATTGCATTACCCCTTTTTTCATTAATAGAATAATATATACCTATTACTACTACAAAAGTATGAATTTAGACAGTTTTCGACTATAAGTTATTGTATAATAAACTTACAGATAAAGAAAGAAGGTGAATGAATTGGAACAAGGAAATTTACTACAAAGTGACAAAGGTCTCACACTAATTGAAGTATTAGTTTCTGTTACCATTCTCGCAATTGTTTTACTCACCTTCTTACAATACTTTATACAAGCGAATACATTTACTAACCAAAACCTAAAAAAAACTGTCGGAGTGAATGTTGCACGTAATGCCCTTATGTACATTGAGAATGACAGCTTTTTAGAGGTGAAGCAAAGATTTATAAATAATGAAGTAAACTATTTGTATATATGCATAGAAGGATACACCTATTCTACCGTATCTCAACCACCAAACCAGTGTGAGCACGTTGTTATTAATAACCTTCCATACAAAGTGACTTATAAGGCAAAAGGCGATAAGGAACAATGGTCAAAGCGTGAATCTAATACTATTCCAATAGAAGTTACAGTAGAATGGGAGATTAACAAGAGAGAATTTGAAACCACTTTGGAAGGAAAGGTAACTAGTGAAGATATTCGATAATAGAGGTGTAACTTTAATTGAACTACTTATTACATTAACTATCGTTGCAATCCTTTTTCCGGTTATGTATGGTGTTCTCATTTCGGGTATGAAAGTCTATGAAAACATTACTATAGATGCAAAACTTAGGGAAGAGGCAGACTATGTATCTTCCATGATTGTAAACACTCTTTATGCTAATCCATTTGATACCGTAGAACCATGTAAAAATAAAGAAAACTGTCTTTCTTTTTTGTCCACTACCTCTTTGAGTGGAACATCATACGGAGATAATAGTGAGTACACTGACATTACACGAAAAGATGCAAATGAGTCTGGGTTCCCAATAGAGGTTGCTGAACCAACTAGTTCCATTGATATTAATGGATCCCCGGTTTCACTTCAAGCAAAGTATAGCGGTTCTACCATTGAATTAACATCTTGCAATGGGGAAGCCATTACTGATCCTCGAACCATTGATTCATGCACAGAAGGAGTTATTCAACTAAGGCTTGTTGTTCAATCTAAGCAAAATGATCATTCTGTAGAATTGGTTAGTCAATTTGGCTTTTAGAAAGGTGAGTAGAATGATAATAAATGAGAATGGTAATTCCCTAATAACCGTTTTAGTAACAACTCTAGTTTTGACAACACTCGGCTTAGCAATCGTCGCAGCCTCCATTGGTGGGGCAGAAAGAACAGAGCTTAGAGAAGCTGATATAGAGATAACCTATGAAGCTATAAAACTTGCAGATGACATTACATCTACGCTAGCAACAAAATTACAGGAATTTTCCATAACTACACTCTTAAGTAATCCACCTCAATTAATATCTGAAACTACTTCATTTGTTGATAATCAAATCACTAATGTCCTAAGTACATTACAATTAGGAGAATTAGAAAATAAAAGTTTTATCGAATGCGTAAGTGTAGTGGATGTTACAGAAAGCTCACCAAAGTCTGTACTAAAATCAAACTATAATGGTAATTGCGATGATAGTGTTACTTTAGATGGACCAACACTTCAATTGAATGGTTCCACAAGTAGAGTATACGAGATTATTATTCAAACAAAAAACACCGAGAAAACACAAGCCAATATTAATCGTACTCTGAGGAAGAGGATAATTCTATCACCTCTACCTAGCTTTTTACATTATGCATTGGGTGCTGGTGGTGATTTAATATTGAATGGCTCTCCCACTATAAATGGTGATATTTATGCAGGGAATTTATTAATAAAAGATCAAGCTAACTATTGTTTAGATGACTGCAAATCTTTTAAAACAGCTAATTCGCTAATGCCTTTTGTAAATGGTGATATTTTCTCTAATAACCCAGGAATATTACCTTTAATAACGCAAGAAAATTTTTATAAAAATGCAGTGCCTAAGATAAAAGGTGACAGTCAGTTTACAAATGTCGACTTACTCAAAGGATTTACAGAGCAACGTCAATTAATTTTATCTGATATTACTGTTGAAGGAACTACATTAGATTTATTAAGCTCTACTTCTCAAACTATAAGCAATATAGCTAATACAAAAGGAATCCGTGCACTTGATCTAATTCCGATACCCGATTTAGGTCTTGATAACACACTTTCAGACGTTGGAAGTTTAATCACTGAAAATCTTCCTATTGAAAATGTACTAGACATTGAAGGGGTATTTACAAATGCTGCGGCATTAATTGATCCAATCATTCCAGCAGGAACACAATTAATAACACACACAGGTGATTTAGTAATCACAAATCTTTCCAATAGTTTATCTTTACCAAACATTATTGTGGACGGAGACGTGGTTATCTTAGGAAATAAGCCAATTGATTTAAAAAACATTATTGCAACAGGGGATATTAAAGTTATTAATTTGAAAGACTCTGTAAATTTACCTACAACTAGTAAGCTTATTTCATTAGGGAAAATAGAAATTGAGAGTGTGTCTAATACAGTTATTGGTGGAGATTTGTTTGCAGCAGGGGATTTACTTTTAAAATCTTCTGGCTCTAATAACTTTGTTGTAACAGGAACTCTCTTGACGGAAGGTAAAGTAACTATTAGTGGTGACAGTAGTGATACAACGGAAGAAGATGATTTTATTCAATTCGATTCTGTAATCTATTCTCTAGGAGAAGCAAATGTATCTAATTTAGGCATAAAAAAACCTGAAAGTACCGATGGACAGTTAATTCTATTAGCAGGGGATAAATTGAATATATATAGAATTAATGAGTTTAGTTATTTTGATGCTAATATACAAGAAGCAGAGAACGGACTTCCAGATCGAGAAGATTCCAGTATTTCTTCACTTCAAGCGTTCTTTTATACCGAGAAGGGTGCGGAATTATATGGCGTAGGTTCCTCATTTTTTGTTAATGGTGGAGTTTTCGCTAAAGAAGATCTGACAATAAACGCTATTAGAGGTAGTATCGATAATATATCAGAAGCATCGAGTATCTTAGGTGAAAATCAACAAGATCAACTTTCACGTTTTATCGTAGATTATAAGAGAGATATTATCCTACAAAACATTGACGCACTACCAAAACCATCTAAACTTACATTAATCACTGATCAACAAACAGTTCAATAAAGGTAAAAAGGTTCTCCAATAAGATGGAGAACCTTTTTACTTACCATTTTCCTTCACCGTTGTCAGACACGGGATTTTCAGGAGTTACTTCAAATACAGCGTTTGCTTTAATAGATTTATTATCATCAGCAACTACTGTGACAGTACCATAGCCTTTTTCTTCCGCAACAATGTACCAAACATTATTCTCATTGATAATATTAATCTTTGTTTCGTCTGTAGAAACTACTGTTGATAACTTTTTATTTGTAGCATTACTCGGTGTAAACATCAGTAACGATTCTACTGGAATTTTTGCACCTTCTACAATTGAATAGGAAGGTTTAGTGAAATACATACCGGTCAACGGGATATAAGGATCTATTACTTCTATGTTGACAACTGTGTTCACTTCGCTTCCATCTATAGCTGAAAACGTAATCGTTGTCTTTCCAACTTCTAGTCCAACAATATTTATCTTATTGCCGTTATAAACGAACTCTAACAGGTTACCAATAGGCGGTAAAAGATCGCTAAGAATGGATTCATTTACAGTGACTATGTTTTTATCCGATATGGTTACCTTATACTTTTTATTTGTAGCATCGATAGGGCTTATATTTACAGAAACATCCATTGACTTACCCTTATCAAGTTTAATTGGATTTGGTGAAACATTGATGGACTGAACTAATCGATTAACAGTAACTTCTTTTCTAATTACTCTATTTAAAGCAAAGGCACCTCTAGACCTAACTTCTATCTCGATTAGACCTTTTCCGACAAGCGGATGAACAGAGTTTTTATTAAATGACGTCCATTCGGTCCAACTAGCATCTCCTGTTTTTGTACGTATTTCTAAAGATACATCTTTTCCTTGAGGTACTTTAGTTAGTTTGGTACTAGCACCTATTGATGTCTTTCCACCTGATGGAATAATGTTATTCGTTGTATCTTCTATAATATCGTAATCAGCAACTAGATATATTTCACGAACATCATCATCTGCGTAGGTGATTTGAATAACTGAGTTATCTGTACCGATCTTATAGTTCATGTTCTTAATAGGCTTAACAGTAAGCTCCGGTGTTTCAGAACTAATTAATCTTGCAACAGAATTACCAGTAGAATTTTCTATTTTTTGTATGCTTCCGGAAGCTTCTCCATCTAAAAAGAAATCTGGAATTCCTAAACCTAGTAATGTATCATAGGGCCAATCTAATCTAACTTTTGACGTGATACGATCTGTTGCTTGAGTTATATTATTTATTTGTACTCCACTAGCACTGAAGCGAGAATCAGTAAATTCAACTTTTGCTGCAGGAAGTGCCACTTGATTTAGTGACCAATCTGTTTTTAGTCTAATAGTTTTTTGTAATAGATTACTAGAGAATTTTCCATTAGTATACGTTAAAGCGTCTTGTACGGAGATCTCTAAATTTTTTACTCCATTAGAGTCCGTAACTCTTACTCCATTTGAACTACTAACTAAAGATATTCCAGGTGGCAGAGGTTGGATAATCTTAATATTCCTAATAGTTCCATTCACACTATTAGTTAGACCCCCTGGTGTAAGTCTATAGTTCACATCAAAGTGATGACCAGTTGGTTGTCTTTCATAGATGTAAAGACTATTTACTCTGTTGGTCACCTGCACTAAACTCGCAGATCCCTCTATACTTGGTGGAGCCTCATCCGAAACTGTTACAGTAACTGGATTATGTTTAAAGGATACCATTTCTTTTGTTTTTGGGTCCACATATTTCATCCAAATAGAGTCAAATGTATACGTACCTTTTTCTTTAAACTCTAATGGTAACGTTACAGTTCTCGAAGAAGGTGTCCCTTGATTTGGCAAGAACTCAAAAACTTGCCTTACACTAATTTGATTTCCTTCTTGCGTAGCTCCGCTGTTTTGTCCAACTACTACTTTCCCATTGAACTTTGATACATCAATCGACACATCTGTTGAAATAGAAGGAGCACTAATAGCTTCGGCGATCTGTTGAAAGACGCTATTGATGTTTGATGTCGAAGCCTTAATAGCAGACCCTCCAGCTACACTAGCCAATTGTTGAAGATACTCATGATCAAGTTCTTCCGGTTTATCACCGAATCCTACAGTATGGAAACGAATGTTATTTGCCTTAAAAAACTCTAACTGTTTAACAGTATGACGTTTAATAGTTTCATAATAATCTGAACTATTCATGAAACCTAAATTTATGGTTTGATTGCCATCAATTATGGATGCATTGGTATGCTTATGATTATGATTTTCATCAATGATGTAACTAACGAAGTACTGACCAAACCATGAGTATGCATTCTCATAATAGACAGTTTTAAAACCTTCAAATAACTTATTAGAATAATCTACACCATTAGAATTCATCTTTGTAACTTTTTTATATTGAACTTTTTCAATACTCTCTGAGAAAGTCGGCTTACCATCTGTTAGAAAAATGACATGTTTAGACTTATTAGGTTTATACGTATTGTTTGCATTAAGTGAATTGTTAAATAAAGCATTAGTTCTAATTAGTGCACTAGTATAGTTTGTTGCACCCTTTGCGCTAATCTGTTGCACCATATTTTCAATTAAATTTAATTGTGACTGACCTTTTCCAAAATTCAATAAGTGATTAGTTTCTACAGTATCACTAAATGGTACTAGAGCAAATTGGTCTTCAGGATGTCCATTTAGCCTGAAGTATTCAATCGCGCTGTAAACTGCGTTTTTTGCTGAGGCATACTTTCCAAGGTTTAAGCCTCCTTCATTCATCGACCCCGACTTATCAAAAACGAATACGACATCTACTGGTTCCCGATCAGCAGTAGATACACTACCACTAGGATTAAACTGAATAGACAAATTAGCCTTAGCATTACTATCTACTGGCTTTACTACATTTGCTGGTGAAGCTGTTACTGTATAGTCAACTCTTGGTGTTGTAGTAGTTTGAGCACTAGTTACGGACGAAAAAAATGTTAGTAAAAGTACAACTGGAATAAAAGGCTTCATGAATTTTTTCACTTCAAGCCCTCCTATTTAAATATGATACTTAATTATATCAATCTATAAAGGAAAGAAGTAGTACATTTGTCATATTTCCTCATAAAATTTCATTTATTTTTCTTGTATTACAGTAACCTCTTTTTGTGCATAACCAATATTTGTTGAAATAAGTCATTTTACCATTCACGTAAATAAAAAAACAGTAGTCCTTTTTAGCTATTCGCTTACTCTGGACTACTGTCTTATTTAACATAACCCGCAACCCGGTTACGCCCCGCCTGCTTTGCACCAGTATACAGTGCTCGGTCAGCGTGTCTAATTAATGTTAATGCATCATCCGCGTCGAACGGCGCAGTTGCTACACCAATACTTGCAGTTACAAATACAGATAATTCTTTTCTTACTTCACTTAAGTCTGTGTACAATTTAAAAGGTGTTGTAGCTAATTCTTCTCGAAATTGTTCCGCAATCTCCAATGCTTCTTTTTTATTAAAGCTCGGAAGATACACCACAAACTCTTCTCCACCAAATCGTGCTACAGTACCTAAATGATGAAACATTTGGGTTAATCGTTCCCCAACTTCCTTTAAAATCTGATTTCCGCTTTGGTGACCGTAACTGTCATTTACTTGTTTAAAATGATCCAAATCAATCATTATTAGAGATAGAGGTTGTTCTTTTTTCATAACAACGGAATGAAATGCGTAAGATAATGATTTCTCAAAATATCTATAATTATATAAACCTGTTAAAGCACAATGTTCGCTTTCTCTTTTTGTCTTTTCATGATTTCTAGCATTTTCGATTGCAACAGCAAAATAGGAGCATAAAATATCTACCGTCATTAACTGGAATTTCTCAAAAGCTCTTTTTCTTATTGAACCTAAAAACAACACAGCTACAACCTGATTATTACGGATAATTGGTACGCAAATGACACTTTCAATATCACTAGGCATGTATCCTTCTGCTAAAGTCTCCCAATCGGAACGTTGATGATATAAGACGGATTTTTGACTAGCCCAAACCGTACCGCTAATTCCTTGGTTCTTCTTTAAAGGCTCAATTTTCGTTTTATAAAGTTGTCCCTTCTCCGTTTGACGAAGGATTTCCAGTTGCTCTTTATCATCAATTACATCTAGCAGATAAGCATAATCTACTTCTAACGTGGCGGATACTTTTTGAATAAATAAATCTAGTACTTCAGATGCTTTTAATTTTCCTGTAAGTTCATGTCCAATTTCGACTGCTTGTTGTAAGTAATCATTCACCTTTTCGGTAGTGTTATATATTTGTAGTAATCCTACTGCTAAAAGTATTGGTATTCCGAGCAACACAATTGCCCACGGGCCAATAGCAATATGTAAGTAAAAAGTAGTTATAGCAAATGGATAAAAGAAGAGAGATCCCACTGCCTCCCACAAAAAATCTCTACCGAATACTGGCATTTGAACCTTAGATAACTTTGCATATAATAGCAAAAATAATTGACTGACAATCATATTTGATGCCATATAAACAATCGTAGGAATTATTAGATGTTGTATAGGCTGAGGACCAGTGACTCCTCCTACCGCGTAAAAGGACAGACCACTTAGGAAAGATACGATCAAAAACATTAATGAATTAATAGGATATCTATGTGCTTCTTTTCTAGGAATCCTCCTAATTAGTAGTAATCCGAAAATAGAAGCTTGCACAACTAGTATTTCGATATACAAGTCGTACAATAAAAAAGCACCAAACGAAAGCCATTGAATGATAAAGAAATCTCTACCTTGTATGGTAATTGGAAACATAGAAACAATGATTCCCAATGAGAAAAACACCATTAAGTTCCAACCATATTCGATGGTAGGAGGGTAATGCTGATAGGTATAGAATAGAACTGTTGGCAATGTAATTAACCAAGCAATCCAGAAAAACGCCTTCACTTCTTTTTTCATCAGCATGTCCCCCTCCAAATATTATTAGTAAAAAAGTCATGCTTTCAGAATACCAAATTATCTAAAAATTGTCACTTACCATTCTATTTAAAATTTCTCAGATTGAAGATATTTCCTTACTTCAGGTATGAAATACAGAGAACCGGTGACAACGAGCAAATCTTCTTTATTATTTTCTATCCAATCATTTAGAAGTGCTTTCCAGTCCATAACCGGTTGAACATAAATCTTGTTATCTTTCATTAATTGAGCAACTTCTTTTGCGCTTGCTGCTCTCGGAAAGTCAAATTCTGTTACATACACTTCCACATTATTTATTTTTACAAGTTCTTTAAACATTTCTTTTATCGGCTTATCTTTGAGTAATGCTATAAGTACTTTCACTTTTTTATTGGGATAAACAGTTTGCACTGCATTTACTAAAGCAGTCATACCTTCTTTATTGTGCGCACCGTCTAATATGATATCTGGCGAGGTGAAGACAATATCCGTTCTTCCAGCCCAACGAGCGTTCTCTAATCCACTTTGGATTTGAGATGGCGTAATATGGTAAGGTAATTGAAGGACAGCTGTTATGGCTAATCCCGCGTTCTCCATCTGATGAATCCCTAACAACGGTATTTTCACAGGAAACGACTCGTTACTTTTTATGTACAGAAACTCTTCCCCTAAAGATGAGGAAGAAATTTGCTCTACTTTCCATGTGTCATTTAATAACGTTGTAGAATTCATTTTCTCACTCACTAATAAAATTTCAGTCTTGGCAGCACCTTCTATATTACCTAATACAACCGGAACTCCTGACTTAATAATTCCTGCTTTTTCTCTAGCTATTTCTTCTATTGTATCTCCAAGTATCGCTTGATGATCAAAACCAATTGTTGTAATGACACTCAAAATTGGTTCCACTATATTTGTAGAATCTAATCGACCACCTAACCCTACTTCAATAAGTAATAGATCTATATCCTCTCTAGAAGCAAAATAGTAGAAAGCGATAGCTGTAATAATTTCAAACTCTGTTGGGTAGCCAAGTTCCGTATCGCCTAGTTCCTCCGCTAACGGTTTAATAATAGATACTGCTTTTACTAAGTCTTCATCGGCAATCATTTCTCCGTTTACGGAAATCCGCTCTTGAAAATACAAAAAATAAGGTGAAGTGAAAGTGCCAACTGTTAAACCTGATTCTTGCAAAATAGATCGCATGTAATTTAATGTAGACCCTTTACCATTCGTTCCAGCTATATGTACAACAGGCTTTTTCAAATGCGGTTGATCCAGTCGCTCCATCAACCATTCCATTCTCTTCAAACCAGGTTTAATACCAAACTTTAAGGTGGAATGGATCCAATTAATTGCTTCTTCTACAGTCCAAGACACGTTTCATAACCTCTTTTCTAGTTGAAATCAACGTATATTATTTTCTTAAGAAATTCATGTAGATTATATAGAAAACAGGTGGATTTATATAAATAGATCCACCTGTTTTTTTATAAATTTATAATGATAAGATTGGCAGTAAAAAAAATCTTACTGCAATAATTGTGCTTTACTCTATTTATATTCTGGGATTGGAGCGAAAGGGGGCGACTCCTGCGGAAAAGGTGGGTAGCTGAGACCCCACAGGAGTTAGGAGCGAAGCGACAACGACGAGGAGGCAGTGTCTAGCTACAGGAGCGCAACCGCTAGGGAAACTCCAAAAGCCCTCCGTTGGCTGAAGATCTGCCTACTCGGTCTTCTGGAGTTTTCTGCCGCGGCTGAACGCGCCCCTTACGCATTTCTATTCAGATGCCCGCCCCGCGGAAAGCGTCCCCCTGCAGCGGAAATCCCTCTGCAGTCATTATGATGTTTCGTCCAATCCTTCCATGAATTATAGTTGCTTCAGTTCTTGAATACGTTGTTCCACTGACGCTTTCTTCTCTAAATAATCTTTTTCTTTCGCTTTTTCTTCCTCCACTACATTAGCAGGAGCTTTACTCACAAATCTTTCGTTAGTAAGTTTCTTTTGAACGCGGTCTACTTCACTCGTCCACTTCTGTAACTCTTTCTCTAAACGGGCAATTTCTTCTTCTACATTAATTAACCCTTCAAGAGGTAAGAATAGTTCTGCACCTGTTACAATGGCTGACATCGCTTTTTCTGGAGCTTGAATGTCTGTTCCAATTGTTAATGTTTCTGGATTACAGAAACGCTCAATATATCCTCTGTTTGCTTCTAAAGATTCCGCATCCTTAGATTTAATTACTAACGTAATTTTCTTACTTAGTGGTGTATTTACCTCTGCACGAATGTTACGTACTGCACGAATGATATCCACTAATTGTTTCATATCTTCTGCTGCTTTGTTATCCGAAAGTGATTTATCGACAACTGGCCAGCTTGCTACCGTAATAGATTCGCCTTGATGCGGCAAGTTCTGCCATATTTCCTCGGTAATAAACGGCATGAACGGATGTAAAAGTCGCATTGTGTTGTCGAGAACATAAGCTAAGATGGAACGAGTTGTTTTCTTCGCTTCCTCATCCTCTCCATATAACGGAAGTTTTGACATCTCGATGTACCAGTCACAGAAGTCATCCCAAATGAAGTTATATAGAACACGACCTACTTCACCAAACTCATACTTGTCGGATAAGCGAGTTACCGTTTCAATTGTTTCATTAAGACGAGTTAAAATCCATTTATCTGCTACAGATTTCTTACCAGTTAAATCGATTTCTTCATACGTTAAACCATCCATGTTCATTAAAGCAAAACGAGAAGCGTTCCAAATCTTATTAGCAAAGTTCCAAATAGACTCTACTTTTTCCATGCTGAAACGTAAGTCTTGACCTGGAGAAGAACCAGTAGATAAGAAGTAACGTAGTGCATCTGCACCATATTGATCAATAACATCCATTGGATCTACACCGTTACCCAGAGACTTACTCATTTTACGACCTTCGCTATCACGAACTAAACCATGAATAAGTACATCTTTAAATGGTCTTTGTCCAGTAAATTCAATACCTTGGAAAATCATACGAGATACCCAGAAGAAAATGATATCGTATCCTGTTACTAATGTTGAAGTCGGATAGTAACGCTTAAAGTCTGGTGATTCTGTTTCTGGCCAGCCCATCGTAGAAAATGGCCATAGTGCAGAACTAAACCAAGTATCTAATACATCTGTGTCTTGCTCCCAGTTTTCCGCATCTGATGGTGCTTCATGTCCTACATATACTTCGCCTGTTTCTTTATGATACCAAGCTGGAATTCGGTGTCCCCACCAAAGCTGTCTGGAAATACACCAGTCACGGATGTTTTCCATCCAACGTAAATATGTTTTTTCAAATCTTTCTGGTACAAAGTTTACTTTGTCTTCCTTTTCTTGAAGCGCAACTGCTTCCGCAGCTAAACTTTGCATATTTACGAACCATTGTGTAGATAGATACGGCTCTACAACTGCTCCACTTCGCTCAGAGTGGCCAACAGAATGTAAGTGCTCTTCAATTTTAAATACTACACCTGCTTCTTCAAGCTCCTTAACGATTTGCTTACGACATTCAAAGCGATCCATACCTTGGTACTTTCCAGCCAACTGATTCATTGTACCGTCTTCATTCATTACTAGAATGCGCTCTAAATTATGACGATTACCAATTTCAAAGTCGTTAGGGTCATGCGCAGGAGTAATCTTTACTGCTCCAGAACCAAATTCCATATCTACATAGTCGTCACCAACGATAGGTATCAATCTACCTGTAATTGGTAATTTAACTTTTTTCCCAATTAAGTGCTTGTAACGGTCATCTTCTGGATGAACTGCAACAGCTGTGTCTCCTAGCATTGTCTCTGGACGTGTTGTAGCGATTTCAATAGAGCCGCTTCCATCTTCTAGAGGATAACGCATATGGTAGAATGCACCTTGCACATCTTTATAAATTACCTCGATGTCTGATAAGGCCGTTTTTGTAGCTGGATCCCAGTTAATAATGTATTCACCACGATAGATAAGTCCTTTCTTATATAGCGTTACAAATACTTCATTAACGGCTTTTGATAGACCTTCATCCAATGTAAATCTTTCACGCGAATAGTCTAATCCAAGTCCTAGCTTTGACCACTGAGAACGAATGAATGAAGCATATTCTTCTTTCCACTTCCACGTCTCTTCTACGAATGCTTCACGACCTAGGTCGTAACGAGATTTACCTTCGCTGCGTAGTTTTTCTTCTACTTTTGCTTGCGTTGCAATTCCCGCATGGTCCATTCCTGGTAACCAAAGTACATCATAGCCTTGCATACGCTTGATACGAGTTAAAATATCTTGTAACGTTGTATCCCATGCATGGCCTAAGTGTAATTTACCCGTTACATTTGGTGGTGGAATTACGATTGTATATGGTTCTTTCTCTGGATCTGGTTTTGCTTCAAAGAAAGCTCCTTTTAGCCACCACTCGTAACGACCAGATTCAATCGATTTCGGGTCATATTTTGTTGGCATTTCTAACTTTGTTTCTTCTTGTGTTGACATCGATTTTCGCCTCCTAAAAATGTGTAGAAAATACAAAAAACCCCTTCCGTCAAAAGGACGAATGGAGTTGTTTTCGCGGTACCACCTTTTTTCATACAACAAAATAAACCACTTTGTTGTAGCTCTTCATCTCATAACGGCTTCTAACCGGCTCTTGCTACTAGTACTTTCACAAGAACTGCTCCAAGGCGACCTTCCACAATGAGCCCTTAGGTGTCTTTCAGCCTAGAACACCCTCTCTAAAAGCGCCTACTTGTGTACTCTTCCTTATCTCGGCATCTTTATGTAATTTTCTTTATAGTATACAATTATAGCCACATTCGTCAACCTTCAATTCATTAGCATTTAAAATTGGGCTGAAAATTTATTCATTAGATAGTGTTTATTATATATACTACCAAGGGATCCTAACACTCTGTTTTCTCCTTTGGCGTCCACTGGTAAACAAAATGATCCCTAAAGGAGACTCATCTAAGAGCGAGCCACATCACGTGGCTAACGATTAGTTGTTACGATTCACGTAACAAAAAAAGGAAACCTCCAGCATTGGTGGGCTCCTTTTTATCCGTTTTGTTCTTCTTTTTGCTTCTCTATTTCTTCCAAACGCATCACAATGTACTCAATATTCTTCAGTCTCCAGTAGCTATTCTGCAACCTTTGGACATACTTCATCTCGTTACGTCGATGTTCCTTCGCATGATACTGCTGGACAACTGTAGTCAATTTTCCAGGATGCGCTAAGTATGCCTGGAACAAGAGCAATTCTTCTTTTTTCAAAGGAAAATGAGAAAAATAGCTTTGCAGAGCAAAAAGTAAATCTTCGTGTGGTTTCATCGGAGTATCTACTACTTGATAGATAAATGGTAATAAATCATGAGAAGGAGAACCATAGACAGATCTTTCAAAACTTGTGAAGAAACCTAACCCTTTTTCATCAAATAAAAAATGGTCTAAGTTTACCTTTCCGTGCACTAACACAGTTCGTACTTTTTCATTTTCTTTTGATTCTTCAAACCATTCCTCTAATTTATTTCTAGCATATTTTAACGCTTGTGAAACATCTAGATAAAATGTTAGAAATTGAAGTTGGAAAGGAGATGGATACCACTCTTCTTCACACTCTTTTAAAAATGTTTCTAGAAAGTCATTCTCTTTTTCCCATTCTCCATCTAAAACTTGAAAGTGATGTTCACGATCTTCCTTTGAAACAGTTTCTTCTTTCACAGATAGTAGGTGTAACCTTGCTAATTCCTTCAGCATTTTATCCATTTTTTCTTGTCGTTCTTCTAATCTTTCATTCATAACAAAGGGCATTAAATAATAGAGTGTTGTTCCATCAAGAACACCATATCTGCCATCTAGTGTTGGAAATACTGGCACTAATCTTTGGAATCCTTTTTGCGCCATAAAATGAATATTTCGAACAAAATCTAACCCTACTTTAGCAGGAATCTCTTTCAAAATATAGTTCCCTGAACGAGCGTACACCTTATATACGCAGTCTCTTTTTTCTAAAAATTGCGCTTCTAACCCATACGCTTGAAGCACAGATCCAATTCTATTGGAATTATCTTGTGTTGAAGACATGCTTAGCCCCACCTTTTGAAGAAAAAGCAAGGAGAGCTATCTCCCCTTGCTTTGTTTCGTTCCAGCTATTGTTTAAACGAATAAATGTTACTTGTACTTGGAATCGTTAGCACTTGACCTTCTTTCAGATACTCATCTTCTCCAAGTTCATTTGCCTTTGCAATAGCATGGGAGGGAACTTTATAACGATCTGCAATAGTTTGTAGTTCCTCTCCTTGTTGCACAATGCAAATTCGTAATCTAGTAGATTGCTCCTCTTGTTTACGAGCAAAGAAATCTGTTAGAGAAATAGACTCTTCTTTCTTTGATTTCGATGCTTTGACATCTAACATTAAAGGGCTACTCTCTTCATCTTCTTGCACTTCTTCTTCTTTGGAAGCTTCCGGATATACATAGGGCTTTTCTACATCTGGGCTACTAGAAGATTCTTCTTCTTCTTCAAATAGATCTAAGTCAAACATATACTCTTTATCATCACGTTCTTGATAGGCAGGTGGTTCTTGCTCTTGATAGTTTTGATCATATTGAACGTACACTTCTTCTGTATCTTCCGCTGGAGTTGCTTCAGCGACTTTACGAGCTTCTGTATAGAAGTATGGGCTATCTTCCGCAGGCTCTTGCACTTCTTCATCGTGCGCAAGCTCTACTTCTACTTCCACTTCCGTATCTGCTTCTGGTTCAGCATAAGCTGTTCCACGGAAATCCTCATAGGATTGATTTACTTCTTCGTTCAGTCCTACTGGAAAATAGTTCTCATCTTTAACTCCTTCAATCATTAGTTCCGCTTGTACACGTAGGCACGCTTTTTCTGGAAATGAATAATCAAATGAAGCAATGGATACGTCCACATCATTTGTATTCGCTACTCTTGTTTTTGGAATAGCGATATCAATAGGAAATGGATGTTCAATATAGCATGTACCGTCTTCTCTGTATTCTGTCTTTTCTACATACTGAACCGTTTTCTCTGCTTCTTCTGAATATTCTTCTTGTTCTTCTTGGTTTCGCGCGTACTCCCCAGTAAGTTCTAGAATCCCACGAATTACGTAGTAGTGTTCTTGCTCCGTGATGGTTATATTAGGATCCAAAGAAATGGATTGAAGTTCTTCTACTTCCTGTCCTCTTTTGAACCATACTGTTTCTTCCAGAGTTACACGTAAATATGATTGTTCTTGTGACAATATAATTCCTCCTCCCAAGCTACAATTCCATTCAGTATTGTCCTTATCAATGTATGAGGGAGGAGAATCATATATTACATTCATTTTTTTGGAAAATAGTGTTAGGGATTTTAAAACCAAAAGTGACTGCACAAGAATTTTTCAAAAAATCATTTTCACTGCATTTATTTTATTTCTACTTTCCTGTACAAAGAAAAAGTGGACCTTAAATAAGGTCCACTAAAATATCTAAACTGTTATTTACTTCTTCGCCAAAGTTGCAAATGACTTTTCTACTGCTTCCAATGTAAAGGCAATGTCTTCATCCGTATGAGCTGTGGATAAGAACATTCCTTCGAATTGAGAAGGTGGTAACGATACTCCGTTTAGCGCCATTTCACGATAGTAATTTGCAAAGAATGCCAAGTCACATGTTTTAGCATCATCGTAATTTCGCACTGGTTTGTCTGTAAAGAATACTCCGAACATGGAGCCTGCACGGTTGAAACTTACTGGAATATCGTACTTCTCTGCAGAAGCACTAATACCATTTTCTAGCATATCGCACATCTCGTCAAAACGATTATACGTCTCAGGCGTTAGTTGACGAAGCGTTTCAAAACCAGCAGTCATAGCTAGTGGGTTACCCGATAGTGTTCCAGCTTGATAAATCGTTCCACTTGGGGCAATTTGCTCCATGATTTCACGTTTACCACCATATGCTCCAACAGGTAGACCTCCACCAATTACTTTCCCTAGACATGTTAAGTCTGGTTTCACACCGTAGTGACCTTGGGCACAGTTATATGCAACTCGGAAACCTGTCATTACTTCATCAAAGATTAAGACAGTACCATGTTGCTCCGTAATTTCCCTTAAACCTTCTAGGAAACCATGGTTTGGAGGTACTACTCCCATGTTCCCCGCTACTGGTTCCACGATAACCGCTGCTAGATCATCACCAAACTGATCAAAAGCAAGTTTCACGCTATCTAAGTCATTGTAAGGAACCGTAATTGTATTTTGCGCAATAGATTCAGGTACACCAGGAGAATCTGGTAAGCCCAGTGTTGCAACTCCAGACCCAGCTTTGATTAATAAAGAATCACCATGGCCATGGTAACATCCTTCAAACTTCATTATTTTGTTACGACCAGTGTATCCACGAGCAAGGCGTAGTGCACTCATCGTGGCCTCTGTACCAGAAGAAACCATTCGAACCATCTCAATGGAAGGTACGCGATCTTGGACTAATTTAGCTAAATCATTTTCAATGACTGTCGGTGCTCCAAAGCTTGTCCCTTTTTCTGCGACAGCTTGAATCGCTTGAACCACTTGATCATCCGCATGACCTAAGATCAGAGGCCCCCATGATAACACATAGTCTACATATGTATTACCATCAATGTCCGTAATTTTAGAGCCTTTCCCTTTTTCCATGAAAATAGGATCCATATTTACTGATTTCATCGCACGAACAGGGGAGTTTACACCGCCTGGCATTAGTTCTTTCGCTTCTAGAAATGCTTCTTTTGAACGTTCATATCTCATGAGATTACCTCCTACAAATTTATAACGATTAACTTTCTTGTAACCAATCGGCAACGTCTTTTGCATGGTAGGTAATAATTAGATCTGCACCTGCACGCTTCATGGAAGTTAATTTTTCTAGTACTATCGCTTTTTCATCCACCCAACCGTTTTGCGCAGCTGCTTTTACCATGGAGTATTCACCACTAACATTGTAGGCAACCACTGGGCGTTTCGTAAAATCTTTCACTTCGCGCATGATATCTAGGTAGGATAAAGCAGGTTTGACAATAAAGAAATCTGCTCCTTCTGCCATATCCGATTCCGCTTCACGCAGTGCTTCCAGGCGATTGGCAGGGTCCATTTGGTATGTTTTGCGATCCCCAAATTGTGGTGTACTGTGAGCTGCATCACGGAAAGGTCCATAAAAGCTACTTGCATATTTTACAGCATAAGACATAATTGGCGTGTTTACGTAGCCCGCTTCATCTAATCCTTTGCGAATTGCTGCAACAAATCCGTCCATCATATTAGAAGGTGCAATTATATCAGCACCTGCTTCCGCTTGACTGACAGCAGTTTTAGCTAGTAGCGTTAATGTCTCATCGTTATCAACATACCCTTCATGAATAACTCCACAATGTCCATGGTCTGTGTACTGACATAAACAAGTATCAGCTATAACCACCATTTCAGGATATGCTTCTTTGACCACTCTAGTAGCACGCTGCACAATACCTTCTGTCGCGTATGCTTGCGAACCTACTGCATCCTTATGAGCTGGAACACCGAACAGAATGATAGATAAGATGCCTCGTTTTACTAGTCCTGAAATTTCTTCTTCTAATAAATCTAAGCTAATGTGTTCCACTCCAGGCATAGAAGGAACAGCTGAACGAATATTTTCTCCTTCTACTACAAATAGTGGATAAATTAAATCGGATGTATGTAAATGTGTTTCGCGCACTAATGAACGCATCGCTGCACTGTTACGTAAACGACGATGACGGTCAAACTGTAATTTTTCCATCTCCTTGTCAACTCCTTAAAAATTGTTGTAATTCACTTAATGCATGAAGAAATGTGAAATTAGAAGGAACAAAAAGAACGGGAAGCTCTTTTGCCGTTAACGCTTCTGCTGTTGTATCACCAATAGGAATAAAAAAAAGTTGATGCAACGTTGGAATTGTAATCTTATGCGCTTGTCTGACAAAACTAGTAACAGCCGTTGGACTTGCAAAAAACAAGTACGTTGCGGAATGATTTTGAATGATATCGTTTAGTTGACTACTATTATCTTGTTCAACCGTTTTATATAGCACCAATTCATTCACCTTATGTCCAGCTAGTTGCAACGTCTCTATTGTATCCAAATTTGCTTTATTTCCTCTAGGAAAAAGAATTCGTTGTGGCACATTATTCGTCTCCAAGAACTCCGTCACTAGTAATTTTCGAGAATACAAAGTTGGGACAAAATCTGGGATAACCCCATGTGATTCTAAGGCAAGCTTTGTTTTGGAACCAACGACTGCCCATTTTCCTGTGTAGTTTTGTAGAACAGCAGTATTAATCGTAGAAAAGAAAACCTCCACCGCGGTTTGGCTCGTGAACATAATCCAATCTGCTTTTTTCACTTCATCATCTGCTATGTAAACTTGATTACTAGTAGTTTGTATAAGAGGAGCAGCATATGGGACCCACTTATCTGAGTGGTCCCATGCTGACTGCACCCATTCTGACGCTCGAGAAGCTTGTGCCGTAATAATTAACGCAGGTCGCTTCTCCTTACTCATTCTTTTTCTAACTCTTTTTTCACTTGTTGAATTAAATCGTATCCGCCTTGCGCTGAAATAAGTTTCGCTGCTTCTTTTCCGATTTGCACTGGGTCAGAACCGGTTACAACTTCTTTTAAAATTGTCTCACCTTTTGGAGAGCCAACTAACGCAGTTAAGGTAATTTGTTCTCCATTAACAGTTGCATATCCAGCGATAGGAACTTGGCACCCACCATCCATGTCTTTTAAGAAAGCACGTTCTGCAGTAACAGCAAGAGACGTCTCATGGTTAGTGAACTTTTCTAATAGTTGTAGCAGCTCTGTATCATCAGAACGACACTCAATTGCTAGTGCACCTTGACCAACAGCCGGAACACATTGAATTGGCTCTAAATATTCTGTTACAACATCTTGCGACCAACCCATACGAGATAAACCAGCAGCAGCAAGAATGATTGCATCATATTCTCCAGACTGTAGCTTTTCTAATCTAGTATCAATGTTTCCACGAATCCATTTAATCTCTAGGTCTGGACGAATATGAACTAATTGTGCGCCTCTTCTTAAACTACTAGTTCCAATTACAGCACCTGTTGGTAAGTTTTCTAACGTCAGATGATCTTTTGAAATCAAGGCATCTCGAGGGTCTTCGCGAACAGGGATACACCCTATCGTAAGACCATCAGGTAATTCCGCGGGCATATCTTTCATGCTATGAATAGCGATATCTATTTTTTTATCTAAGAGCGCTTGTTCAATTTCTTTCACAAACAAACCTTTCCCACCAACTTTAGAAAGTGTAACATCTAGGATACGATCCCCTTTAGTGACAATTTCCGTTAAGGTAAAATCAATAGAAGGATCGATTTTCTTTAGTTGATCCATTACCCAATTTGTTTGCGTTAAAGCTAGTTTACTTCTTCTAGAACCTACGTGAATTGTTTTTCTCATCTTTCTTCCCCCTACACTTTAGGAATACCATACATGGAAAGTAGATAGTCTACTTGTTGTTAAAAAATTAATTAACACGAACAAAAATGCAGCGCTATTCCACATCGCCAATCGCTTTCCAAATATTCCTTTACGTAACCTTAAATAGATAATCCATCCATATAAGAGTAACACAAAAAATGAACCAATGATTTTACTATCAAACCACGGCACACCATCTAATGAAATAACAGACCATTGCAATCCTAAAATTAAACTTAAAAGCAGCATCGGAACTCCAATAATGGTAGACCAATAAGACAATGTTTCTAACCGCTGAAGATCTGTTAGTCTTTGCAAGCGCTTATTCCAACGTTTTTCTTTTAGCCATTTATATTGAATTAAGTACAGCAAAGAGAAGACAAATGATAGCGTGAATGCTCCGTAAGAAATAAAGGCCATTGTCACGTGAATGACTAATAATTCAGAACGCAGAAACTCACTAATTGCTTCTGAATGAACTTGGACTGGTGCAAATGTATGGATGACCATAATGACAAACCCTAAAATATTTGTGAAGAAAACAGTGAAATCTACACGTAACATTCTATTGATTGCCAATGAAAGAGTCACTAACACCCAAGCATAAAAATAGAGTCCTTCAAAAATTGTTAAGACTGGGAATCTTCCAGTATCTATCATATATAATGCTAAAAAGGACGATTGTAAAACCCAAACAATAGCAAGAAGCCAGAAGGCAATTCGATTCACCTTCTGGTCATTTTGAACAAAATCAATAAAATATAAAAGAATACATAGTGCGTAGAGTATGACCATACCTTCATGAAGTCGTGCGAGTAGTTCGTCTAGCATGAGCAATGTCTCCTTTACGCCTGTAAAGACGGCTCTACAATCGTGACAGGTTTGACTTCTGTCACTACTTTTTGTTTCGACACTTTAGGTTCTTTTTCTAATTCTACGAGTTCTTCAATCTGGAAAATTCGCTTAAATAACTCTAAGTCATAATCTGCGTTAGGTCCAGCTGCAAGCTCTTTTGCATGCAAGATCGGATCCTTTAATAGTTGATTAATAATACTTTTCGTATGCTTGGAAAGAACTTTCCTTTCACGATCTGACAATTGAGGAAGCTTACGCTCTATGCTATTCATCGTCTCTGCTTGTATAGCTAATGCTTTCTTGCGAAGAGCTGAAATAACTGGAACTACTCCTAAAGTAGATAACCAATCGTGGAAAAGAACGAGTTCTTCTTCAATCATCATATAAATTTCTTCTGCTGCTTTTTGACGTTCAGCTAAATTAGCTTGTACAATACCTTCAAGATCGTCAATGTCGTAAAGGAAAGCAGACTCTAATTCGCCAATTGCCGGATCCATATCACGAGGTACAGCAATATCCACTAAGAATAAAGGACGTCCTTTGCGGATGCGTTCTACATCTTGAATTAATTCTTTTGTAAGCAGGTAATTGCTAGCACCCGTCGAACTTATTACAATATCCGCTTCGATTAGCGCACATTGAAGTTCTGCAAGTGTTTTGGCTTCTCCGTCAAAACGATTAGCAAGTGCTTCCGCTTTTTCAAAAGTACGATTCAATACAGTAACTTTTTTCACTCCGCTACCATGCAGATTCTGGATAGCAAGTTCACCCATTTTACCAGCACCTAGAACTAACACATTTCTAGTAGAAAGGTCACCAAATATCTTCTTTGCTAACTCAACTGCTGCATAACTAACAGAAACAGCACTAGAAGCAATGTCTGTTTCTGAATGTGCTTTTTTGGCTAATGTGACTGCTTGCTTAAATAAATGATTAAACACCGTACCTGTAGACTCTAGTTCTTGTCCTGTTAAGAAACTTTTACGTACTTGTCCTAAAATTTGTGTTTCTCCAACGACCATAGAGTCTAAGCCACAAGATACTTTCATTAAGTGTTCAATGGCTCCGTCGCCTTCATAAATAAACAAATATGGTGTGAATTCCTCTTTTGGAATATCAAACCATGAAGCTAAGAAATCTTTAATATAATATCGACCTGTATGCAATTGATCTACTACCGCATAAATTTCTGTGCGGTTACAAGTAGAAACGATGACATTTTCTAGTATCGATTTTTTCTCTTTTAACGTTTCCATTGCATGTCCCAATGTTGATTCGACGAACGATAACTTTTCGCGAATTTCCACGGGCGCGGTTTTATAATTTACCCCGACAACGATGATATGCATGTACTCCGTCACCCCCAATTAGAATCATTATAAATAGTATAACACGTTTCACCGCTTACTGAGGCGATAAATGTGAACAGAAAATGAAAGATATGTTAAGATGATAAGGATTTAAACGTGAAAATTCTTCGCAATGTGAAAACACTTCCATTGTTGCTATATCAAGAATTACACTTCTATCAGCGTAACAAACTTGTAACATGAATTCAAGCTGTTTGTTTGAGAGAAAGGAAGCGTGTCATGAAAGGTCAACGAATATTCCCTGGTATTATTCTAATAGGATTTGGACTCTACTTTTATTTACAACAATCATCATACAGTTTTGCTTCTACCTTTCTACTATGGCCAACATTGCTGCTAATAATTGGAGCTGCTTTTTTAGCTCAAGGATATTGGGCAAGAGACCACGAATCGATTTTCCCAGGAGTCATTTTAGTTGGTTTCGGCATTCATTTTCATGTTGTAAATAAATTGACGATTTGGCCTAATAATATAGGAATTCTTATCTTAATTATCGCCCTTGCGTTTCTATTACGATACCAAAAAACTGGTAACGGAATGTTTCAAGGTGCTTTGTTCTTAGTTATCTCCATCCTGCTTTTATTTTATGAAACTGTTATGGCTTGGTTTGGTATTTTAGGAGAAGGCGTTATTCTTATCACAAACTTCTGGCCAATTCTGCTTGTAATCATTGGACTAGGATTGCTTGTTTGGAAGAGGAAATAATGGATTGTTTCTGGTCACGTAACAAAAAAGACAGGGAGAAAAGTAATCACTACTTCTCTCCCTGTCTTTTCTCTTTACCTATTCGTAATTGTCTCCGGATATAAATCATGATTCATTAAACGGTAATTCGCCATTTCTTCATACTTTGTTCCCGGACGTCCATAATTCGTATACGGATCGATGGAGATTCCACCGCGAGGGGTAAATTTACCCCATACTTCAATATAATGGGGATCCATTAATTCGATTAAATCATTCATAATGATATTCATGCAGTCTTCATGGAAGTCACCATGATTACGGAAACTAAACAGATAAAGTTTTAATGATTTACTCTCTACCATTTTGATATTTGGGATGTAACTAATGTAGATTGTCGCAAAGTCAGGTTGATTTGTTTTAGGACATAAAGAAGTAAACTCTGGACAATTAAATTTAACAAAGTAATCTCTACCTTGATGTTTATTATCAAATGTTTCTAACACCTTAGGATTATAAGAGAATACATAGTCTGTTCCTTGATTACCTAACAATGTTACACCTTCTAATTCTTGATCCACTCTTCCACTCATGTTAGACACCTCGTTTGTTACCCCATACTAGGGCATGTAATTGTGGTAATACGGTTACATCGTTCCATTCCTTTTCTTGAACCACTTGATCTATTAACCATTCATAACATTCTAGTAAACGTAATTTAATTTTTGTATCATCTGTACTTAACACGTCATCGTTTCCTGGTTGTAAGTAAAAAGAGAACTGAGGATAACGTTGATGCACGGTCTTTGCATAAGCAAGATCTTCTTCGTTAAATATCACCACTTTTAGTGAAGTGTGATGAATTCTTTTGTGAGTCACCAATTCATTCACAATGAGATCAAGTGTATCCCAGTTCGTATCCATTTTAGATGAAGGCGGCTTAGGAGAGAGCGTTAGTTGATCTACCTCACAAAACCAATCTTGATAACGACTACCTTGTGTTTCCAACCCTACTTCGATTCCTTTTGAATGAAGTAGAGATATTAAGGCACCCATATTTTTAAGCAATCCAGGATTACCACCTGAAATAGTTACGTGGGAGAATGCTGATTGACCGATTCTCTCTAGTTCATTCACAACTTCTTCAGGAGACATTTGAATGATTTCTTCCTTGGCTGAACCGTCCCAGGTAAAAGCAGAGTCGCACCAAGCACACGAGTAGTCACAACCTGCTGTTCTCACAAACATCGTTTTTTTACCCGCCATCATTCCTTCTCCTTGAATGGTTGGCCCGAAAATCTCTAGAACAGGAAGCTTCATTTATTTACCTCCTTCTTCGGTCGGTAAATAACATAACTCGTTGGTGTCTCACGAACAATTACTTGCACGCAAGTTGGTTGATGATCAAGCTTTTGTAAATTCGTCTCAATGATTTCCCAAATTGTTCTTGCCATTACTTCTGTAGTTGGAAAACGGTTTGAATCTTCATTGTTAAATAAAGGATCTTCATTTAATAATTGGTGATCAAATCGATCATGTACCCAATTTTTTAATTGCTTAAAATCGATGAGGAAACCTGCATGATCTAAGTCATCGCCTGCTACTGTTACGTTTACATAATAGGTGTGACCATGAACACGCTGGCAAACACCCGCTGACTCATGTGGAACATAATGAGCTGCAGCAAATTGAAAGTCTTTGTTTAATTCATAACTATAGTCATGTATGACAGAAGGATACCACTGATTCATTTACATCACTCCTTTTCGAGCCATGTAAGCATCTAGTCCATTTTTACGAAGTTCACAAGCTGGACATGTACCACATCCATCTGCAACAATTCCGTTATAGCACGTTAACGTATTGTTTCGAACGTAATCGAATGCATGTAACTGATCTGCTAGTTCCCACGTCTCTTCTTTTGTTAACCACATTAGTGGTGTGTGAATGACAAATTGATCATCCATTGAAAGATTTAACGTTACATTCAATGACTTAATGAATTGATCACGACAATCTGGATATCCGCTGAAGTCGGTTTCACATACACCTGTAACGATGTGCTTAGCGTTAATAGTTCTTCCAATTACGGCTGCAAAACTTAAGAATAAAAGGTTTCTTCCATCTACAAAAGTGGAAGGAACACCTTTTTCATCCGTCTCTATCGTTTGATCATGACGCGTTAACGCATTGCTTGTTAACTGACTTAACACACTCATATCAATTTCATGATGCTTGATGGATAAGTCCTCACAAATTCGTCTTGCAACATGAATTTCTTCTTCATGACGTTGTCCATATTTAAATGTGACTGCTTCCACTTCTTTAAATTGCTTCATTGCCCAAAACAGGCAAGTTGTACTGTCTTGTCCTCCACTAAAGACAACAAGCGCTTTCTGATTTTTCATTTATCCCTCGCTCCTTTATTAGAAGGCGAGATTCAAGAACGCCAAAAACCCCTCTGACAAGTGCGAACAGACGGGTAGCAAAATGAGACCACATGCACGGATGGCAATGGGCCTGCTAGTTTTTTATAGAGGGAGTTCGCGAACCTCTCCTGTTGCCAGTAGCAACAGACTTCTTATGAGATTTTACACTGTGTAACTATACCATAACTAGGGGAATCGTCAAGGAGTAAATGTTGGATTCCAGCATGGAGGTCTGATGTCATACACATATAATTTTATAGAGCGTAATCGGTATTGTGGTATACCTAAGTTTGTTTTGCTGGGTTCTGCTATACCGCGGGACGTCCCTCTAGTATACCTAACTCAGTTTTCCTGTCTTCTGCTATACCGCGGGACATTCCTCTGGTATACCTAACTCAGTTTTCTTGCCTTCTGCTATATCGCAGGACGTTCCTCTGGTATACCTAACTCGGTTTTTCTACCTTCTGCTATACCGCGGGACGCTCCTCTGGTATACCTAACTCGGTTTTCCTGCCTTCTGCTATATCGCGAGACGTTCCTCTGGTATACCTAACTCAGTTTTTCTGCGTTTTGCTATACCGCGGGAACTTTTTTTAGACCACCTACACAGTTTTTACCCTTCTTTTGTTTTTCCGCAAAGTTATTTCCAACTACGTATGTAAATACCCATAAAAAAAACCGAGAAAACAAAAGTTTCCTCGGCTATTTCTTACATACGTGACTTTAATGCATTCCAAGCTTGATCTTTCCCTTGTCCTGTTTCAGAAGAGAAAACGATGATCTCGTCTCCCTTAGCCAAATCAAGTGTCTCGCGAACGACTTTCTTATGCTTTTCCCATTTACCTTTAGGGATTTTATCCGCTTTCGTTGCTACCACAACACAAGGTAAATCATAATGCTTTAAGAAATCATACATCATAACGTCATCTTTGGATGGTGCATGACGTAAATCTACAACTAATACGGCTGCTTTTAAGCCTTCTCGAGACGTGAAATACGTTTCAATCATTTTGCCCCATGCAGCACGCTCAGATTTGGATACTTTAGCGTATCCGTATCCTGGCACATCGACAAAGTATACAGACTCTTCAATCTTGTAAAAGTTAAGCGTCTGTGTTTTACCAGGTTTGGAAGATGTTCTAGCAAGCGCCTTACGATTGATCATTTTGTTGATAAATGATGATTTACCAACATTTGATCGGCCTGCTAACGCAAATTCCGGTAACTGTTCGTCTGGATATTGCTCCGGACGAACAGCACTTATTACTAATTCAACTTGATTTACTTTCACTACTATTCACCTACTAACGCAATGGATAGAACATCATCCATGGTTGTTGCTAAATGGAATGTTAGCTCTTTACGTACACTTTCTGGAATATCATCAATATCTTTTTCGTTTTGCTTCGGTAAGATAATGGTGGTCACTCCTGCACGATGCGCACTTAACGACTTTTCTTTTACTCCACCAATAGGAAGTACACGTCCTCTTAAGGTAATTTCCCCGTCATTCCTACGTCACGACGGATTGGTTTTTCCGTAAGAGCTGAAATTAAGGCAGTTGCCATTGTTATACCCGCAGATGGTCCGTCTTTTGGAACAGCACCTTCAGGAACATGTATATGAATATCATTTGTTTCATAAAAATCCGTATCAATTCCAAGTTCTTTTGACTTAGAACGAACAAAGCTCAATGCTGTTTGAGCGGATTCTTTCATGACATCTCCTAGTTTTCCGGTTAAAATCGTTTTTCCTTTACCCGGACTTAAACTCACTTCAATTTGGAGTGTATCTCCACCAACTGTTGTGTAAGCAAGACCTGTTGCAACGCCCACTTGATCTTCTTCTTCCATTTTACCATAAGAATATAATGGTTTCCCGATGACAGAAGATAAATTCTTTTCAGAAATCACAATTCTCTTCTTTTCACCTGAAACAATAGACTTAGCGGCTTTACGACAAATTGACCCTAACTGACGCTCTAAACCACGTACACCGGCTTCTCGTGTGTAAGAACGGATAAGTTTTTTTAGTCCATCTTCTCTAACTTGTAATTGTGAACCTTTTAAACCATGGTTATCTAATTGACGTGGGAATAAATGATCTTTTGCAATGTGTAACTTTTCTTGTTCTGTATAACCAGCGATAGATATAATTTCCATACGATCTCTAAGAGGAGCAGGAATCGTCGCTAAGTTATTTGCTGTCGCAACAAACAAAACTTGAGATAAATCATATTGCTCTTCGATATAATGATCGCTGAAGTTGTGATTTTGCTCTGGATCTAAAACCTCTAACATTGCTGCAGAAGGGTCACCTTTAAAATCACTTGCCATTTTATCTATTTCATCTAGTAGAAAAACTGGGTTTACAGATCCTGCTTTTTTCATCCCTTGAATGATTCGACCAGGCATCGCTCCAACATACGTTCTTCTATGTCCTCGAATTTCTGATTCATCACGCACTCCTCCAAGAGAAATACGGACAAATTTTCTTCCTAAAGATTCAGCAATGGAACGAGCTAGGCTTGTTTTACCAACTCCCGGGGGTCCAGCCAAGCAAAGGATAGGTCCTTTTATCGTATCAGTTAGCTGCTTTACTGCTAGATATTCTAGAATACGCTCTTTTACTTTATCCAAACCAAAGTGATCACGGTTTAAGATCTTCTCTGATTTGTTAATATCATGTTGGTCTTTCGTTGCTACGGACCATGGTAAGGCAAGTAACCATTCCACATAATTACGAATAACGGCACTTTCTGCAGAGCTTCCAGGTACTCGCTCGTAACGTTCGATTTCTTTTAGCGCTGTCTTTTCAATATGTTCAGGCATATTTGCAGCTTCTACTTTTTTACGAAGTTCCGCAACTTCTCCAGTTTTACCGTCTTTATCACCAAGCTCTTTTTGGATAGCTTTCATTTGTTCACGCAGGTAGTATTCTTTCTGCGTTCTTTCCATAGAGCGCTTTACTCGTTGACCAATCTTTTTTTCCAACTGCATAATTTCACGTTCATTTTGTAGAATCGAAATCACTTTATTTAAGCGGTCTGTAGCATTTTCTGTCTCTAAAATCTCTTGTTTTTCTTTTACTTTTAACGGTAAATGAGAGGAGACGATGTCCGCTAAACGACCTGGTTCTTCGATATCTGCTACAGTGGCGAATGTGTCTGCAGTAACCTTTTTTGAAACTTTTGTAAATTGCTCAAATTGATCTAACAATGTTCTCATTAGCGCTGTGTGTTCTGGCGTAACTTCCGCATCTACCTCTTTCACTTCATTCAGTGTTACAGAGATCCACTCTTCCGACTCGTCATCAAAAGAAACCATTTCAGCACGTGTTACACCTT
This sequence comes from Mangrovibacillus cuniculi, assembly GCF_015482585.1. NCBI lineage: Bacteria > Bacillati > Bacillota > Bacilli > Caryophanales > Bacillaceae > Mangrovibacillus > Mangrovibacillus cuniculi. The sequence continues at coordinate 1,754,411 of NZ_CP049742.1, forward strand.
CTACAAGGACACGAATGGTCCCATTTGGAAGCTTTAACATTTGTTTTACAGTCGTTAACGTTCCAATATCATATAGCCCTTCTCTTGTCGGACTTTTTTCATCTTCATCTTTTTGTGTAGCTAAAAATATTCTTTGATCACCAAGCATTGCTTGTTCTAAAGCTGCAATGGATCTTTCTCTTCCTACGTCTAAATGCAGGACCATTGTCGGGTAAACTAAAAGTCCTCTTAAAGGTAGTAAAGGATACTGTTTTGTTTGTTTTTTTGTCATTTGTCCACCTCCCTGGCGAATCAATTAAACTGTTCGCCAGCCTCGTAAATCTTTGTACAATTCTACCCCATTTGACCTTTTCTGTCTAATGAACGGCTTATGTTCTCACACAGCTACGTAACTTTTTCCTAAGTATAGTATTAGTTGTAGAGGAGGATTTATGAATGCCACGTTATCCAATTATATGGTGAGAAAACGAAAAAAGTCATAGGTCCTATAGAAGACCTATAACTTCTTTTATATACTTTTTTTATTAATGGCAATTTGCTCAAAAGGAAAAACTTGTTCTTCCTCTCTCTCTAAGCAAAATGACAAGACATCTTCAAAATTATCTACCACTTCAACAGAAATCCCTTCTAATTGATGCAGCAATGGTTGATCATTCTCTTTTGGTATTAGTACACGTTTTACACCAGCTAATTGAGCTGCACGAACTTTTGCAGAAACACCTCCGACTGGTTTCACTTTTCCATGAATACTCATCTCACCTGTCATAGCTACCGTTTGACTAACCGGAATTCGATAGATGGCAGAATAAATTGCTGTTGCCATCGCCGTACCAGCAGATGGTCCGTCAACCGGTACGCCACCAGGAAAATTCACATGAATATCATATTGTTCTGCAGGTACTCCCATAGAACGCAGCACCGTCACCACATTTTCAATGGATCCTTTTGCCATGCTCTTTCTACGGATAGACTTTCCGCTGTTACCAATACTCTCTTCTTCTACAATTCCAGTAATCGTAATGTTACCTTTTTCTTTTGCAGGAATGACAGTAACCTCAATTTCTAAAAGTGCACCAGTATTCGGTCCTGTAACAGCAAGTCCGTTTACTAATCCAATTGCCTTTGAGTCATCAACCATTCGATCCATTCTAGGGGAAAGTTGACTAGATTCTACGACCCATTCAATATCTTCTGATGTTATTGATTTTCGGTCATTGGTTTGCGCTAGCCCTGCTAAAATCTGTACCATGTTTACTACTTCTCGTCCATTGCGAGCAAACTTCGCTATCTGCTTTAGTCCTGGTTTTGCTATATCCAAATGTACTTTCTCAACAGCATTTTGAGCAACTTCCACTAATTCATCTGCTGTCAATTCACGGAAGAATACCTCCATGCATCTTGAACGAATAGCTGGGGGATTTCGTTTGGAGTTCTAGTTGTTGCACCTACTAATCTAAAATCTGCCGGCAAACCATTTTTAAATATGTCATGAATGTGAGAAGGGATATTTGCATTTTCTTCATTATAATAGGCACTTTCTAAAAATACTTTACGGTCTTCTAGGACTTTTAGAAGTTTATTCATTTGAATGGAGTGTAACTCTCCAATTTCATCAATAAATAGAACCCCGCCATGTGCATTCGTTACAGCCCCTTGTTTTGGTTGAGGTATTCCAGCCTGACCCATGGCCCCCGCCCCTTGATAAATCGGGTCATGCACAGATCCAATTAAAGGATCCGCTATTCCTCTCTCATCAAAACGAGCGGTCGTAGCATCCAATTCTACGAAAACTGCACGTTGTCTAAATGGAGACATTCTTTCTTTCTTTGCTTCTTCTAAAACTAGTCGTGCTGCAGCAGTCTTTCCTACACCTGGTGGTCCGTAGATGATGACATGCTGAGGATTCGGTCCACAAAGGGCAGCTTTTAAGGCTTTAATTCCATCTTGCTGACCAACTATATCCGCAAACGAAGTAGGTCGTACTTTTTCAGCTAAAGGTTCTGTTAAGGAGATTGATCTCATTTTACGCAGTTGGTCTAACTCTTTACGTGACTCTCTATCTATGGATACTTTTTGTGTACGCTGACTCTTCAATAGGTTCCAGAAGTAAAGTCCAATGATTACCCCAAAGAACAACTGAATGAGTAAAGCAATTTCTGTCCATCCCATCATTTATTCCTCCACTCTCTTGATGTGTAATTCTAGTATCTCCTTGAGAGGGGAGGAATAAACAAGAAAAGTGAAAGGTGGGCGTTTAGGCGCGGCAGGAAACTTGGATCGACCGAGGAGGTAGTTCTTCAACCACCGCAGTGCGATCCAAGTTTCCCGAGCGGCTGCACACCTGGAACTAGACATAAAGAAAAGTAAAAGCGGCTGTCCTGAGTCGACTGTAAAGTGGGGAGGCTGAAGGAAAACCTGTTTTCCGTAGGACTTACCACTTTATCGCGCGACTCAAGCCGCTGGAACTAGATATGAAGAAAAGTGAAAGGTGTGCGATTAGTCGGGAAGTGAAATAGAAAAAAGGATGAACCTAAGTCCATCCTTCTTTCTTCCCATTAAGCTGGAGTTTTTGTTTCGTATGTTAGCTCTTCTCCATCTTCCGAAAGAAGTTTAGGAGGAGCTTGATTTAAAACTGTTTCTTTTGTAATGACACAAGTGTGAATGTCTTCGCGAGAAGGTAATTCATACATTACGTCTAACATAATGCTTTCGATAATAGAACGTAGACCACGAGCACCAGTTTTACGCTCAATAGCTTTTTTCGCTATTTCCGCTAGGGCTCCTTCTTCAAATTGAAGTTCTACATCATCAAGCTCAAGCATCTTAACGTATTGCTTCACTAGTGCATTTTTTGGTTTTGTTAAGATTTCAATTAGCGCTTCCTCGTCTAACTGCTCTAGAGACGCAATTACTGGAAGACGACCAATGAATTCTGGAATTAGACCAAAACGAAGTAAATCTTCTGGTAACACTTTTGTTAGAAGAGATTTTTCTTCAAGGTCTTTAGCACCATCAGATCCGAAACCAATCACTTTTTGACCTAAACGACGTTTAATAATTTGTTCGATACCATCAAATGCTCCACCACAAATAAATAAGATATTTGTTGTGTCAATTTGAATGAATTCTTGATGAGGATGCTTACGTCCACCTTGAGGAGGAACACTCGCTACCGTTCCTTCAAGGATTTTTAATAGTGCTTGCTGAACTCCTTCCCCAGATACGTCACGCGTAATAGATGGGTTTTCAGACTTACGAGCTACTTTATCAATTTCATCGATGTAAATTATTCCTTTTTCTGCTTTTTCTACATCGTAGTCAGCAGCTTGAATTAACTTTAGTAGGATATTTTCTACATCTTCCCCAACATAACCAGCTTCCGTTAAAGAAGTAGCATCTGCAATAGCAAATGGTACATTAAGGATACGAGCTAGTGTTTGAGCTAGTAACGTTTTACCACTACCAGTAGGACCTATTAAGGAAATGTTACTTTTTGAAAGTTCCACATCATCGATTTTACTGTTAGAGTTTATACGTTTGTAATGATTGTAAACGGCTACAGCAAGTGATTTTTTCGCTTGATCTTGACCAATTACATATTCATTTAAAATTTCTTGAATTTCTCTTGGTTTTGGTACGTCTTTAAACTCAACTTCTTCTTCTGTCCCTAGTTCTTCTTCTACGATTTCCGTGCATAACTCAATACACTCATCGCAAATATAGACTCCAGGACCAGCAACTAATTTACGAACTTGGTCTTGTGACTTACCGCAAAAAGAACATTTTAATTGTCCTTTTTCATCATTAAATTTAAACATAGATGCTCACCCCTTGTGATAACTTAAGAGTTTTAACCCCTGTATGGGTCAATTGATAGACGATCTTGTTGTTCACAATTTTTAATTGTGGTTCAAAATGGTTATGTATTGCATTGTAACATAGTTTGACCTTTTCCTATAACATTTAACATTCTGTGGTTACAGTTTGACAAAAAGGTCTGGTCTTCTAGTGTATGTAAAAAGTTGAAACTTACTCCATTCTTCCCACAAACCATCACCCAATATTCACTTTTATGTAGGAAAAAGCATGGATAGTATGTATGTATCTAAAAATATGTATATATGGAACAAACAAGGCACGTAACCGCACCTTGTTTATTGTTCCTCTATTATAACAAATATTACTTAGCGTTTTCTACTAAGAACTCAACTGCTTTACGAATTTGTAAGTCAGTTTTGATTTGCTCGAAGTTTCCACCTAGAGCTGTTCTGATTTGATCAGCAGATAGGTTGAATTGCTCAGACATGCGAGTTACTTCAGCGTCTACATCTTCGTCAGTAACTGTCACGTTTTCAGCTTTAGAAATAGCTTCAAGCGTTAAGTTTGTACGAACGCGAGCTTCTGCATCTTCACGCATTTGTCCACGTAGAGCAGCTTCGTCTTGTCCAGAGAATTGGAAGTAAAGCTCAAGGTTCATACCCTGCATTTGTAGACGTTGGCCAAATTCTTGAACCATACGATCTAATTCTGTTTCAATCATAGCAGCCGGGATATCAACTGTTGCGTTAGAAACAGCTTGCTCAACTAGAGAATCACGAAGCGTTTGCTCTGCATCAGCTTTTTTCGTTTCTTCTAGACGAGATTGAATTTTAGCTTTTAACTCATCAAGAGTAGCAACTTCTTCTTCTGTTTCTTTTGCGAACTCGTCGTTAAGTTCTGGAAGTTGTTTTGTTTTGATTTCGTGTAATTTCACTTTGAATGTAGCTGGCTTACCAGCTAATTCAGCAGCATGGTACTCTTCTGGGAAGCTAACTTCAACGTCTTTTTCTGCTCCAGTTTCAAGACCAACTAATTGATCTTCGAATCCAGGAATGAAAGAGTTAGAACCTAATTCTAGGCTGTAGTTATCAGCTTGACCACCTTCGAATGCTTCGCCATCAACGAAACCTTCAAAGTCGATTACTACTGTATCGCCGTTTGCTGCAGCACCTTCTTCTTTAAGAACAAGCTCAGCTTTACGCTCTTGAAGAGCTGTTAATTCAGCAGTTACGTCTTCTTCTGTAACTTCTGTTTCTAGTTTAGTAGCTTCTAAACCTTTGTATTCTCCAAGTTGAACTTCAGGCTTAACAGTAACTGTAGCTTTTACTACAAGCTCTTTACCTTTTTCCATTTGCTCAACGTCGATTTCTGGACGATCTACTGGCTCAATTCCAGCTTCGTCAATCGCATTAGCATATGCTTCAGGTAAGATGAAATCTAGCGCATCTTGGTATAAAGATTCTACACCAAAGCGTTTTTCGAATAATGGACGAGGCATTTTTCCTTTACGGAAACCTGGTACGTTTACTTGTTTAACAACTTTTTGGAACGCTTTGTCTAGGCCTTCGTTTACTTTTGTAGCTTCAACTGTAATTGTAAGAACGCCTTGGTTCCCTTCTTGTTTTTCCCATTTAACTGACATGTATTTCCCTCCAACAAATCATGTAATGCCAAAAAAGGCATCAACGTTTTTCTCTTCTTATACTAGTGAGAGATCAATCTCTCCAACACGTAAGTATACAACCACTATATTATAACATACGTTACTCTTGTTTCAACAAATCACTTACATGTTAGGGAAAGTTTTCTCTTCCAATTCATGTATGAAGGTTTGTTTTTCATCTTGGGGAGTTACGTTATTTCCTTCATATAAGCTATTAATGTAAGTTTCATATGCTGCAGCCCACTCGGAAACTGGTTCAAACATTTGATGTATTGGGTAAGTGACAAACAAGTGACGCTTGACCATTTCAAGAAGTTGTTCCAGTAAAACGGGATTGCTCTCTAAGTTAGAGCCCATAAGCAAAGACAGTAACTCTTCGGCTTGTTTTGTTTCAAATGGGTTTGCTAGTTGAGATGGTACGATTACTTTTTCTCTGTTAAATTTTCTGACAGTGCAATGTTCTTGAATTTCCTGTTCACGAAACAATTCAATAATCATGGATTGTACAAATGGATGCTGTTCTTTAGACTCTATCACTTTTTTCAATTCATTTACAAAAGGACGACAATTTTGTTTAGCTAATTGTGCAATCATCATCATTTGCTCATTTACCGGACTGTTTACAAAGGATATTTCACCATCAGAATCGCTTACCTCTTTTTCTCTCACAATTCTTTCCGACATAGACATCAGGGTTAAAAAGTGTTCTTCTTTTTCTTTTGGCAATACATTTTCTTCTTTTAACATTTTGATAACGTCGTAAACTTTATCATATTGATGCAGTTGAATTAAGGTTAACAAGTAGATGTTTAGAATGTCCGTGTATTCATCAAATCCTTCAGATAAGAATACCGAAGCAAGTTCGTTAGCTTGTTGATAATTCTTATTTTCGTAATAAGCCATTAATAGTAGCTGACCTGTACGCTCGTCTGTTTCATCTAGAGAGAAGGCTTGTTCTAATAAGGACACCGCTTCGTTATATAATCGTTGTTCCAGTCTTTCCATCCCTACTTCTACTAAGCGTTTTTTCGTCCCAGGGAACATGACGACATTTTCTTTTATTGGTTTACGTTTCATGTTATCCCGTCCTTTACTCTAAATAGGTACTAGATGTATGTATAGTAACTTTCTTATTAAAAAGGCCACCTTAGCAAAAGCTAAGGTGACTATAATGAATCTTGTCTAAGATTCGAATTTAACGTCCCAAGAGGGGTTCGAATCCCCGACTGACGGCTTAGAAGGCCGTTGCTCTACTCTGCTGAGCTACTGAGACATTTTGACACCTATTTAAAATCAATATATATCGGACTTATTTCGAACTAAGACGTTCTGATTTATACCCTACTATAATAAGTTAAGTATTTCAATTTAATTAGCCTTTCAGTTACTATACATTTACTATTGTTACAGAGATCATCACTTCTAAGGGTTTATATATTCTCCCCTCTTGATATAAAAGAAAAATTCTCTCATTACTCCCAACAAAAGAATTGTTACCTCAAAAAAAGCCGCTGTTTTAAGTCACTTATTCGATATAATTTGATGAAGTAACAATAAATTTGCTAGTATCGAATACAAAATCGTATTTTTCCAAACTGCTATAGACTAATTCTTTTAAATAAAAATTTCGGTAATTTATATTCTACTGAGGCAACTCTATCGATAACACAGAAGGCATTAAACAAGTTATTACTATACAAATAGCTCATAGTACGTTAGACGAAAGACAAAACGCCCTGAATGGTCAGAGCGTTTTGTCTTTCACCTATAGGTCAACAATCTCTCTCACATTTGCACTTATTTAAAATATACAGTGATAGTACTGATAAAATAAGCGCAAGAAATAATTCTGGTAGGATTACATATGTCAACATGAAATTTGATATTTTTTCAGTAGCTTCTGGTTGTCTTGCAATACCTTCTAGTCCAGCACCACCTGCCATACCAATTGCTAATCCTATCCCACCAATTCCGAGAAGTGCCAAAGCAGCACCTACCCAACATTTGAAGATTTGAATCATTCTTTCACCCCCGATCCTCTTTATAGAAATACTATATTCAGAGAACTGGTATCCGTATAGACTAACTAATAGTCTTTATGCATTAGTAGATGAAATTACTATTTAAATCCTACATAAACCTATTTTTATACTACGGAGTCTGCAAGAAGATTTTATGAAAGGTGGGAGGCGATTCACTTTAACTGTCAATTGAGTTGATGGAAAATTGTGACTAAGAATCTTACAATTGTTCTATTAAGATAAATTCAACGCAGTAGGTAGCTTGTGTGGGATTTTATGATAGACCAATCCATTATCTATTTCCTTGGCTCTAACAAAGTTTTCTGACAAAATTAAAAAAGAAAAGCACCGAAAACTTGAAGAGTTCAAGTTTTCGGTGCTTTTCTTTGAAGAATCTTGTCTTAATTCATAACATAACGTCCCAGGAGGACATCAATAATCAACCCTTAACCCTTGCTAAATGTAGCTTTTTAAATTTTTATGTGTAGTATTTGTGTAGCATTGCGTTTCGTGTATCGCAGTGCTATCACTTGTTGATTTCTATCTCGAGTATTTCTTCACCATTTTCAATACTGTAGTAATGATACGTCAATCTTCCTTCTAATACAACATTATCTCTTTATATTATATTGATGATTGTTTTTGACTTAACCATCTCTAATAGATGATCGATTTGTGTAAATTCTTTTTCATATAGAACACCTAGTTTATTTGGAGAAGTAAATAGTACTTTCATCGTTTAACTCCAATCATTTTTAAATGTAGATTAATCGCTCTTCTGTTCCAGTAAATAAAATCGCTATCTACTTCCCATTCTTTCACATCCCAGAACGTCTTAAACTTTCTATGACAGGTGGTTGATCCATCTTGATATTGCATCAGTGTCAAATCTCCGTCTTTTTCAACAATTTTTAAAAAGTATTTAACACCATCAAATTTAGCGTAGTCCATAAAATTAACAAGAAACAACTTGGCATCCTTTTTTGACCTAATCATCGGAGTACCTTGATATTACTTGAACTAATAATGATATTTTGACTTTCTTTAATGTCTACAGGCTTTCTAATCACGTCTGAGATAGTTCTAGCTTCAAAAAAATGTAGCAAATCACTTTTCACACCATATTTGTTCTCACACAGCAAGACAACAGATGGGAATATCGGTTTTTCTTTTGGTTGCCATGCCTCATCCTTCCATAGTTCACTTTCATAGAATGCTTCGTATCTCTCTAATTTCTCTTTAATAGTTTGTTCCGTCACTCGAGTTCTTTGTACTTCAATGAAGACTGGCGTTCCTCTCCAGATAGCAAATACATCTGGCTCCATGTAGTCGCCCTTATCACCGTACTTAGGCTCTACTAAGAATACTTTCGGCTTCTGAATGCGTACCATTTCTTTGTACACCGATACAATCTCTAAGAAGTGTGGAATCTTTGTGGAATCGGCTTTTATCTTACTATCAATAGGGAAGTATACATATGGAACGAAATCTCTACTACGCTTAATTTTCCCGTCTCGTACCAATCGTTTGAGGACACTGTTCGCACTTCGCACAGGATCTTTCAGTTCACCAAAATGAATGGCTGCTACATCATTTCTAGACATGCAACCCAACTTAATTAAGTCGTTGATGATAGCTTGATCTCTCGTTGTCATAAGATAATGTCCTCCTCATTAAGTAAGTTCTCTGGTAAAGTCTCTAATAGCTTTTTTTCTTTTACTTCTGCTCCTTTCTCGGTTGGGATGGTTTTAAATGGCACTAAAAGCTTTTTCGCCTTTTGGTACGATAACCAAGGCGACTGCAATTCAATGAGTTTTTCTAGGTTTAAAATCATTCGTCCTTTTTCCGATATCTTAATCATGTGCGCATCTTCTGCCCCAGCGATGTTGGCATTGGTCTTGTTAGACTGTCTTCCACTTATTCGTACCGTTAAATTATTCTTTAATTTCCCTTCTAACAGTTTGTGATCAGGACGTTGCATCGATAAAATGAGCTGCACACCTAACGATCTACCGACTGCGCCAATGTTATCAATAATGTTCATAATCGCACTTTCCCCTTTTAGGAGTGCTACTTCGTCAATTGCCACAATAATGTAAGGTACCTTCATTGGTAAATCCTCTACATGAGTTACTTCATGTTCATCTAATAAGTCTCCGCGTTTCAGTATTTCTGCGTTTACCTTTTTCAAGGCTGCAAGCAGCTCTTTCGGTGAGACATAAACACCTCTTACATGTGACTGGTTACGAAATAGTCCAAACTCAGAACGTTTGAGATCTCCTAAGATGAATTGTACTTCTTCTACTGGTTTTGAAAGAATGAGCGTTGTTAAGATGACTCGTAGCAAAGACGACTTACCAGAACCTGTTTCTCCACTAACTAACAGATGTGGGGATAGGTTGGCATCATACACCACATGTTCTCCGTTTAAATCCTTTCCACACACAATCGGTAACGGAATGCCTTGGCATAATTCCTCCAATTCTTCTCTTCGATAGGTAACCTCTTTGGGGAGGCCTTTGAAATAGAGTTTTAGGACAAATTTCTTCAAGTCTCCTTCAAGCGTAAGGTTACGACCAAAGACCTGCTGTAGGACGTAACGTTTACTCAGCATTTCCTCTGGATTAAATCCGTTTGGCAACGTGAATACTATCTCCACATACTTCTCCTTAACGTCTACATGGTGTATCTTTGGCCTTCTGAGATAGGTTTCTGTTCCTTTCTTATAACTAGTAAAGATTGATGCTTTCTTAAATGCGTAACGAAGTTTGGATTTAATTACTATCTTTTGTAGAACGCTCATAATACCCACCAGATAAAAGGCAACGTTGTAATGAAGTGGATGAAGAAGCCTATTCCTACTAAGGGAAGCAAAATTCTAATAAATCCACTTAAGTAATAGGCAACCCCCTCTAACTCTGCAATTTCTAATCCTTTTTCTACAAAGGCGATAAATAAGAACCCACCACCAATAGCGAACATGAAAGGGTCTATAAAGACAAGTGGTGAAATCGAGAGTAGTTTTACTGGGTAGGCAGTTTTTTTAATACTTTCATTCCATTTAGTAGGAAAACGGTATTGTGGATTTTTGTGTTTTCTAGCCATAAACTCGTTGATTGTCATATTCATTCCAATCACTCCTTTAGACAAATTTGATAAAAGCTATAACCACGCATAAAGTGTGATGATTAGTTTACTAGGATTAGTGTTTGTAAAAGTTTACTAGATACTTTACTTTTATTTCTACAGGTGGTTTACCTGGTGATGGTTTAAGGTATGCAGCACCGTTTGTCCAACTTTCCTAATTGGTTAATAAAATTTTCCTAATCGTTGAGTATAGCTTGTAAAAAAAATGGTCAAAATGTATTTAAAAACGGTAAGGGGTGTATAAAAATGTTTAGCTTATGGGGAGGAAAACCAAGATCACGACTGGGTAAATTTCTAGATAAACGAGGAATCTCTCAAAATTGGTTGGCAAAGGAAGCAAAGGTCAATAAAAATACAATTAGTGATTTGTCATCTGGAAAGAGAGAGCCATCTTTAGCTACTATAAAGAAGATAATGAAGGTAATTCGTGAGGTGGATCCAAAAGCAAAGGCTGATGATTTCTTTGATATATAGAAATGGACCCACATATATGGGTCCATTAAAAGTTACTTAAAATAGATAGCATCTTTATGGAATTTGTAAGAAGAATAACCTGCAATCTTATCTTCAACCATTAAATCTATGAATTTTGTCTCACCGTTCTTTAATTCACCGGTAGAAATAAGTTCAGAAGCCAATACTTTGCCTGACTTGTCATAAAAAACTAAGTTGAAATAAGCAGATCTCACTTCTTTACCTGTATTATTCTTTACATTTAGATAGACATCATGATAACCATGTTCCACATCTTGAATATCTATACTGTGGAAATGAAAACCTTCTACTTTTTGGCCATCGGTAGGTTGCTTTTCACTATCTACTGTAACAGTGTACGATTTAGCATCCCAACCTACCTCAGCTCCTAACATCTCCGATACTACACGTAATGGCACATATGTAGAACCATCAATTAGTTTGGGTGCAGGACTAGTAACTGGTGTACCGTTAATTATTAGTTTTAATTGTGGAGCTGCCATGACACCTGCAGTAAATGTCAATGTTAAGATTACTAAAACTGCAAAAACTTTCTTCTTCATATAAATATCCTCCTTTGGTATAATTTAACTACAATATAATGCTACTAAAATACCGACGATAGGACAATACATAATGAAAATTCATTTAAAATTGAAATTAGGTATTGAAGGGCATCGAATCTTAAGGCAAGGTGTGTTTACTGTTAATATAGTTAGCTATAAAAAAGATCCAGAAAGAGAAGCTGCTATTACTTCATACTTGTGGTTAAAAAGTATACAAAGAGAATATAGTGGTAGGAAAATTGCTATTGAACAAGTGTTGTGGGATGGGGCAGACATTACTAATCATGTTAGACAGTTAAAACCTGTTGAAATGAATAATGATTTACCTTTTTAGGAAAAGGGCGCTTACAAGGCGCCCTTTACTTATTCTAATAACCCTAATCGGTCTAATACAGAAACGAATTGGCCCCTAGTTAGAGTGTCGTTGGGTCCGAAAGTGCCATCTGCGTACCCGTTCATAATGCCTTTGTCTTTTGCTTTATTAATGGAATTTTCAGCCCAGTGACTTTTTACGTCATCTTTTACTGTGGCTATTTTAGGAACATCTAATTCCTTAGCAATTTCTGCAATAAACGAAAGCCATCTGCGCTCATCAAGGATTCGGTGTGGGCAGTACTTACCATTCCAGTCTTGATGTTTTTTTACACGGTCGACACCCCAACCGTATTGCTTTAACAATTGAGCGATGAGTTTTATTGCTAACTTCTCTGCTTTTTTGTATCGTTCCCCACCTGATTTAGAATAGCAAATTTCAATACCAATAGAGTTTCGGTTACCAGAGTTTGTTTCTGAACCATCACCACAATGCCATGCATTACGATTAGTAGGTATACCTTGAATAATTTCTTTATCATCAACAGCAAAATGGAAGGAAATTTGATTGTCATTTCGTTTCATATATGCAATTTCATTGGCTGCTAGTGCATCGTTAGCTGTATTATGCACGGTAATAAAATTTGGAAACATGGCGTTTGGACATTTTATCTCATACCTATCTGATTTTAATAGATCTTGTTTAATCTTAACCATTTTTATCACCATCCTTTCGTTCTTCCTGTATTACGTGAAGTTTATCAATAATGACTGTAGGGACCTTAACCCCAACTTGAGCAAGGTTTTCGAGAATAGATAGTCCTTCATTTGCAATATAAAAAAGCACCGTAGCAAACGCCACCGTACCGTTAAGATTAAGCATGTTATCAATGATATTAGCCATAATAATGACACCGAAAATGAGAATTTTACGAGCATACCCATAGAGTGCATTTCTACTTCTAAGGCGACGTTGCATTGCAGCCTTGATGACTCCAGATATAATATCAATGAGCATTAACAATGCTAGGAAATCCAAAAACCTTACTCCCCCAATAAGTAAGCGTGTATTACTTGTAACTCGCTAAAAGTTGACCACATGAAAATATCCCCTTATCTCGTCATCTCTGGTTTAAATACAGAGAATCCTTGTTTTATTTTGTCTACTAGTGTAGGTTGCCTATTTCCAAAAATTAATTCTATTTTCCTTCCATCTCGTTCGAAAATCTCTTTTACTTCAGTGATTCTAGTGTCTAATGTTACACCCCACTCTACATTTTGAAGTGTCACTATGTCACCAAGATCATAATCAATTTCGTATTCCAGAGGAGACTTTTGTAATGTTTGTCCTTCAAGGTAAAATTCATGTTGTTGTTCAGCTAATTTTTGTTGTCCACGATTCATCAATCGGTCAACTATGTCTTGTACTGGAACAGGTACATCGTCAATAACTTCTTCTACATCTCGTGCATCAACAAATAGTTCATGACGATCAAAACCTTCACTTTCACCGACCTTAAGAATACGTCGTTCTACTCCTTCACCTTGTCCAGCGACAATAGCAGCGTTTCGATAGTTAAGATCGCACTCTGTATAAGATAGTTTTCCTACACTGTTGAATTTTGGAGAGAAGATAGCTGGTGGTAATTCGTTTTGATTAACAGTAAGATTTTTTCCTAACTTGACATCGAAAATATATTTTAACTGTGTCACATCAATGTGAATGTTCCATCCTAAGCCAGTTAGTTTAGATATTTCAGTTAGTTCTTCCGATAAAATTTTATAACGAGACGACCATTCTAGGATATTACCTCTAGATTCTGTAGCTGCTAATAATAAATTTGGAAAGATACGACGTGTATCTAAAGGATTGATTGTATTGGTATTAACATAATGCTTCATGACGTCTTCTGTATTTGACTTTATGATGTCATATCCAACGCCATTAGGTGGTTCTGTTATACGCTGTAATAGCCAAGATTTCAATGGTAAGGCAACGATGCTCCAGTTCTCAGACTGTTTTCCATTCTTGTCTAATTCAATGGAACGATGCCTAATAACATAACCTTTGTGTAGTTGGCCACCAGGGAATAAGATACGTCCTCTTGTCAGTTCATTCGCTCCTGGTAGGTAACGATTTATTTTTAACTGTAATTCCCCAATGCCATGCCAGGATCTTGTAAGCTGCAGAGATTCAAAAAGAGAGATTTCTGTAATCAGTTGGAAATCTCTCGTCATTACTCTTAATGGTTTCATGTGTTCACCTGCTTTTAGGCATAAAAAATACACCTACTATTTAGTGGTGTTTGTGTCGAATTATGTTTTGGATATTCTAAGTATGAACTTATAAGTCTTTATAGGATTTTCAAAATCACTCATAGAAAAAACCGACAAAAAATAGTCGGTTTTTCATGAGATAAGTAAATCCTTGATATCATGTGCATCTTTTTCAATAATACTGCACAACTCTAAAACTTTTCCTTTTTCTTCTAAATCAAATTTTAATATCCTATTAGTATCAAACTTAGTTAGGTAGTCTAATACACCATAGAATTCCTTTTCATCAGATATTTCTGATGATCTATACATAAAATGTACTTTTGTATCTTTTTCTAAGTTTTCAAACATAAACTTTGTTTTTGCGAACCATTCAGTGTTTTTGGACGGTCCTGTAAGAGTAGGTATAGTTTGCATATAATTCCAAACTCCATTTTTGTACCCGAAATCTATGTTAATTTTTATATTATCTAGGTCCTTTATCGGTGTAATGGAAAAATCATGCGCTACTTTCTTATCAAGCAATTTCTTTTCTTGAAATATATCCCTTAAATATTTCTTAACACTAACTTGCTTATGATCACTTTTATTCAAGTATTTTTTCCCGATATACGATTCAAAAATACGATTAAACAACAGGTCAGGATTAGAAGTTAAAGAAAACATTGGTCTTGTTAAGTATAATTTTTTTTCTTTGTATTGTTCATAAAGTCTTTCCAAGAAGTTTTCCTCTAATGGGGAACCTATAATTATTTCACCAACCTTACCTAACAAATTGTCACTATAGTTATTAAGGTAGTACTCTAACGAATCCTTGAATGACTTATAGATATTTATATCTACGTTCGAATCTGAGATAGCTCTTATTTTTGGAGAGTGCTCTTCAAGTAGATAAAATTTTGTATTGGTTTTTTCATCAAATATATGCATTAACACACCAACGTTAATTGTCTCACCTGCAAGTTCACTTGCTGAATATCTGATTATACTGTACCAACATTCTTTTCTCTCTGCCATTCTAATACACCTCCTAAATAATTCGTAAAGGCTTTTCTTTCTGCCATTCTTTGCAAGATGTGTTTGACAACCATTTTCTGCTTAAGTAAAAAATTCTTATAGTAGCTTATTTGCGCCATCTTATCAGTAGGATTGAACCATTCTTCTGGAATAAAGCTAATCCACTCATCAATTAATTCCTCAGAGATTTTCTCAATTACAGTTACTATCTCTTGAAAACAGTGGTTTTGTATATCTTTTAAATCTATATTTGGTTCTATGGCACGGAATACTGTACCAAATCCATCAGCCAATCCTCCATTATTTTTTAGAGCTATACTAACAAAAGTGTCAATATATTGTAAATTCGACACTGGTGCCCTTAATGCATTTATTTTAGCAGTATCCCATATTGGCCCAAAAAATGCATGCCCGTGATCAATTGTAAATATCTTTCTTCCTTCTTCTACATTTGCAACTAAAAGGTTACCGGTATTTCCGTATCGATCAAAGTTAGCTGTTAGAACATCAAAAGCAATTATCTTTGAAATATCCTCTTGATTTACAATATTTGAAAAAAAGGCATTCCAAGTTCTAGTTAAGTATGCCTTCCCCATATCTCTCATTTCTTCATAGTTCTCCACTAAATTTTCTTCTGTGTCTTTTAATTCTAAAGAGGCAAAAAGGTTACCTTCGTAAAATCTATGAACAAATCTAATAGTAGGATCTTTATCAATCAACCTTTGATCCAAGTAGGCAATTGCAGCTTCCGGGATAGGTACATCAAGATGTTGAGCAATTTGATATGACAGAAGCTCATTAATAAACATACAATCGTAGTTTGTCTGTTTACCATTCTCAACAACTTTTTGCGTTTTTAAAACATATTGTCTATAATCATCTCCAATTATTAAAGCAGGTTTTGTTACTCCTTGTCCTAAATAACGCAATACGGTATCAACATATATTTTCTGTACCAAAGGGCTTCTCCTCCTACACAAATTAATTATGACTTAATTTTAAGTATTAAAAGGAGAAATAACAATAATTTTATTCTTGCTTAAGATGAAATGCATTGAGTTAATAAAATATATTTTGTATTTAAGCCTAAAAGAACTACCAAAACCATTTATATATATGTCGCATAATGTTCCTTAAATGACAACAAAAAAGCAAACCCTAAAAGGATTTGCTTTTTCGCTATATTGTAGTTGCTAGTGAAAAGATGCAGCATAACTCAAATTATTAAGTAATTTAATATGGTGCTGCATCCTTTACTTATGCGCTTGGCTTATAGAAACTGGCCTCTAGGCTCCCCGCAAAGCGCCAAGGCAACTAAAACCACACTATAGTTTGTCATATTATAAATCATCTCCAACTTCATTTCTATTTTGTTTAATACATTACTGATACAAGCTGATAGAAGTCCAGCATAAGCTGTACCTATAAACCAGCCATCCGTGCTTAAAAATAAAGTTAGACTATTAAGAGTAGCAGTTGGGAGATTTTGAATTGCACAAAAACCAGTTATTAAAGTTATTCCATATACAATTATACGGAAAATGGTCCGAATGTACATATTAATGCCCTATATTCAAACCTTTTACTCTACTCTTAACCTTTCTCGCAAATTTTCTTGCATCGCGTTCTTTGCTTGAAAAGTAATATAGGATTGGGTTCTTCTCAATCACACCCTCTATAAAGCGAAATTCCCCATCCTCATTATTCTCAAATTGCCAAGCATGTCTTAGTTCGTGAGCTAAAGTTTTAACTCTAAAGTTTTGTTTTAAAATAATTGTATTATCATTGAACCACCATAGATACATTCCGTTACTACATTTAAACTGTTTCTTTAAAGAAACACCTTTACTTAAATATAACTCTTCCATTGAATCTACGTAATTTTGTGCATCAGCCCCTATTAATATAGTGGGTTCGTTCTCAAGCTCTGACTCAAATGTATTTTTAATCATGTTAACAATTACTTTTAATTCATTTGTATCCACGTATAGACCACCTTTTTTTACATAAAAAAGAAAAGCTATTAGCCCTTTCATTTTCTTAATTACTCACTAAAATTCCTGATTTGTTCTTCAATATAAGGTCTAAGTGCTCTTTCTTTAAAATCTTCCTCATCCTCATAAATATCCTTTCTATAAACCGCTGCAACTTGTCCATGCCTAGGGTCGAATTCACTAGCAGTGTCTAAAGGATAATCCCAGTCTGCTTCATTATGAAGCCTTTCAATTAACTCATCAGAAGCTCTTTCAATCATTCCTCTTGAAAGGATACCATCTTCATCAGTAACAAAGTTTCTATCATCTATGATATCTTTTACTCTCTGAAGATGATCTTGAGTTAAACCATTTACCCAATCTTTAGGTGTGTCTGACATAATATCTTCCCCTCCTATAACATTCAATATAGGATAATATTGGATATTAATCAACTGCGTTTTGGGAGAAGGGTGTGTCCTATAATGTTCCTATGCAGTCATTAAGTCTTGTCTTTCTTTTTCAATTAGGTAAACATCAATGGAGTTTTTTAAGTCTGGTCTACGTTCAATAACATATTCGTAAGTGAAGGCTCCATAGATAATCCTTTGTCCTAAATAAGCACCCATTACATCATACCTCCTAGTAATAAGTCGTCTAGAGCTTTCTGCATAAGGGTTTGTTTTTGTTCAAGTTGCATTAATTTTTCTTCATTGCTTAACGGTGGTTCAACATAGTTAGGGTTATCGGTTAGATGAATCCCATCAAAGCATTGTTTATTAGCTAAGAATTGAAAATCATCACTAACCTCAAATATGTTGTAATCTTGAGTTGGTTGGATAAACGAGTTTTTCTCGACTTCAATACCGTTATCAGTAATATTTGCTAAAGAACTACTTAGCACAATTACATCATCAAGCTTTCTAGTTATAAGCTTCATTCTTATTCCTCCTAATTTAAATTAAAGTTGAAGTTTTAACCCAACTGTTAGTTGGGCCATCTTCCTTAGGTACTGAAAAAAAGGCACCATTATAAGATGTACTAGTCAGTTGACCAGGTTTATAAATGTTTAGCTTATGTTCGGTTTCAAAAATTATAAATGTAGGGAATGATGCAAATGTAAATAATAAAAATTTCTTTGTATCTCCAGAAATAACATCTTTACACATGCACATATCATTAGACATGTTGTACATTAAAGAGGCGCTAACTTCGTTATATCCACTTGCATATTCTGAGTTCCACATTCTTAGTCTCGCTATACTTGTCGCTGCAGTATCTCGTCGACAAGAAACTCCGTTTCTGTGATTATCTATAAACGATATAGTGCTAAGCCCCGATACTTCGTTTGGATAATTAGTTACGCTGAGTAAACTAAATGATAAATTAGTATTATCCTTAGGGATTCTAAATTTCCAGCTACTAGAGTATGTTGCACCAGCAGTTAGTAAATTTACATAATAATAAACTTCGTCTTGTGAAGATATTGATAAGTCTGAAATTTGACCAACTGGATATATTGATTGATTTGAAGTTGCGTATTCTACAGATTTATAAAGTGTAGAACCAGTTCGTCTAAGCATATAGTAATAGACCATTGATGCGTCGTTATTTTTTCTAGTAGTTATAATAGCTGTGTTACTATCAACAGCGTTCATAGTTAAACCGTTACCACCAGCATTTGAAGATACCTGTAAACTGTTGTGCGCGTTAATATTGTTCCCGTTTAAACTAAACAGCGTAGCGAATGTATGATTACTACCATTTATTCTGGATACTAAAATTCCACAATTATCGTCTAGCATCTCCGATATTTGTAAAACAGAAGCATTTGTCCCACTGTCCACAAGCATTTTCGATTGCCCTATAGTTAGTGTTTGGTCTTCGTTTATAGCACAACATATAACTGTACCATCGTAGTTTACTAAATCCCTATAAGTTATAATCAGCTTTTTCTTATCTTTAGTGATTTTTGAGAATCCGTAATTAACAAGACCATCAGCTATTTTGAATTCTCTTATAAAACTCATTATGTTTCCTGTTAATTTAAAAAACATTGCATATATCTCACTTTTGTTGTTTCCAGAAACCACTAAATAAATATCGTTACCCAAGCTAAATAAATCTGGACACGTCATAGCAGAACTTCCTGCTATCCAACCGTGACCTGATAAATATTGTTTATAATCATTTACGTAATTATATCTATTGATAGAATATATGTTATTTTTTTTAACACTAGTATGACACTTTGCCCTTTCTTCAAAAACACCTTCAATAGTTAAACCTTTTTTTCCTGCATAATTACCACCATGATCTCTGATATCAATCATCTCTACACCTCACTTACTAATTCGCCATCAGAGTCATAGGTCAGCGTATAGACATCCGTTCTTAAAAGTGTAACCCCATCTACTCCATAAAACGTTACGGTTCTTGTAGTGTACGCAGGACTAGTTCCCCCACTTAATACGGAGCGTCTAATAAGTGTGTTATCCGAATTTCTCCGATGCTCGATTGTTGTGTAAATACCATTAGAATCCTTTGACGTTTTGACAGTTTTAAAAGAGTCATGTTCGACTTTTAACTGTGCACCGAAAGGTGTTTCTTTCGCATTCCATGATGACCTTTCCTGTGCTGTAATATGAAGCACATCATTCGCCGAATGCGACACAATCGCATTGTCTACATAACTAGGAGTTGCAAAACCATCGTCCTGTACTTCGGCCATAAAAGCATCCCATTGTTCTTGGAATTGGCTGGTTGGTAGTTTCATATTTAGTTGAACAATTCCACATAGTAACTCATCCAAGCGTTCATCTAACAGATCTACTGTGCGAAGAGTAGAAGTGTTGGCTCTAACTAAAATTCGTGCCAGAGATACTTCGTAAATAAACTCGTCACGTTGAAGGACAGGTGCAAATGGATTTGCTGCTGCTGTTCCTTGCTTGACGAATAACTTGATAAACCTACTTTGATTACGTTTATCTAACCGTAAAACGATTCGATCAATACGGTCCATCGTTGCTTCTGGTATGGCATGTTCTAAGTATAGGTCACTAGTATTCTGATAAAAATGACCTCCTAGTATTGCGCTGCCGGCACATACATATGTTCGTAAGTCGTCCCCTTCACAACGGACACGGAGTAAATCGCCTAGTGTTGACGTAGTAACGATGCCAGATGTCATAAATGTTGAAAAATAGGTGGCGAAGTCGTTAGCTTGATACTTCCGAATATCTCCTGGCGCTGAATTAAAAAATAAATAACGCTCGGCCATGTTATACCTCCTATACTGAGTTGAATTGTTTTTGGTAACGTATATTGACGATAGCCCCTTGTATATCGCTATCTGCAGAGTATTCAATGATATTTTCTCCTAACTGTAACTTGAAGAAATCACTGCGTAAATCAATCCAATTGAATACGTTCCGTTGGTTGTTTTGACCGTCGATAAATACTACAGACTTTTCTTCATCGCTAGTATCAATCAACATGTACTCATCTTCACCTAGTGTTTGATTAACTCGAATAAATTCTCCGGTTGTGGTGTTCGTGATAATTGGATTAACTGCTGGACCATGAAATTCTACTTGTATAGGACAAGGTGCATCTCCATCATTGTGGATAACTCGACGATCGCGTTGCATTCCCATTTCAAATTCATCTTCAAAAGGAAATTGAAAAAGAGCCTCGAATGTAGGTTCTTCCTCGACCACTAATGACTTCCAAAAAGGACTATTGCAGTAGAACGTCAATAAAGAACGTTGAAAATTCATGCCTCTTGAATCCATACCGCTAGGGAACTTCGGAACGGACTCGAGGACACAGCGAATTTCGCTTACGGTCAAATCGTTTTCATATCGCAAGACACCAGGGCCGAGTTTAGGATTAAGAATAGAGCTTAACAAAGCTCTGTTCCGCTGCATATCTGTTGGTGTTTCGCCAAGAATAGTTACTTCCATAGTGATCATTCGTGGCTCTAAGGTATTATCTATGTAGGTTGTACCATCTTGATAGGGTGACTTACTACTGTTGATGGAAACACCTACATCGCCTAATCCTTCAACCTTATTCAACATAAAAGGTGCATGATTTGATAAGACAATACTTTTGCCTAAGTTATTATGAAACGTAATTTGTTGCACGATTATAACCCCATCCCGAGTTCACGAAGTGCTTGTTTATTTTTGCGAGCCACTTCGGAAGGACTAATTTCATGTTGGTAAAAGTGGAAGTTTTGTGTGTTTTCTTGGCTTCGTGGCATTCGGTCTGCAATTAGTGTCGCTATGCGATCTGCATGTGGTCCTTCAAATGGCACAATGGCTTCGTTAACATCTCCAAATCCAGCATTTCCAAATACAATAGGCTTCGTAAATACGCCACCTTTCTTGTACCATTCCACACCAAAACCAGTAGGATAAGTAATTGTTTTTCCTAATACTTCTGTAGAGGAAGTTTCTAGGTTGAATTTAGGGAGTTTCGGTAATTCTGGCGTAGGTATTTTCAATACTAGATTGGTAAAGAATCCTTTGATTTCAGCTAGTACAGTAGAAATGGTATCACGTGCAGATTCGATTTTTTCCTTGATGCCATCTCGTAGCTCTACAAACTTTTGAATACCTTCTTCTTTAATTTCTTTACCTATGATTTTCGTGATAAACAATGCACGATCCCACTTATCGGAGATATCGTCCCCCATATCACTCATTTTTTGTCCGACATCTTCTTTCATGACTTGCCATTTACTTTTTACTTGCCCAGTTTCCCAGTCCACTTGACTGACGTGTTCACCAGCCTGTGCTTTAGCTTCTTCCACCACTTTCTGATGGGTTGCTTCTGCCCCATCAATGACACCATCTCGTTGTTTCTTTGCTTCTTCAATTAATTTCTTCGCTTGTTCTTCTGAGATAACACCTGATTCGTCACGCATTCGAACGATTTCCGCAATAGCATTGTTGTATTGATCTTCTGCTTCTTTTACGACATCATCTTTTTGCTTTGTGGCATTCTGGACGACTTCTGCAGCTTGTTGTGCGGTAATCTCTGTTGCGTTGGTTTTTAGGTTCTCTAAGATCGCTTCTTGTTCGGCTTCGCTTTCAGACATAACTCTTACTGCAGTTACTTTCATTTCCTCTTGGATAGCAGCTATCTCCATTTGTTCGGCTTCGGTGATGGCTCTTTTTTCATCTTTGGAAGTTGTCAGAATTTCCGATATCCTCGATTGCCCTTCTGTTACCTTTGCTTGTTGTTCCTCTTGGTTGGCTTGGAGGTTTGCTAGGATCTTGGCCTCTTCTTCCTCTGTGAGTGAGCTTGTACGACTAAAGAAATTAGACGTTTCCGCAAGTTGTGCTTCATGATCTGCTTTCATTTCAGAAAGGATAGCATCGCCCATTTCGCCGTAGATAGCAGTGAGGTTATTTGCCATTTCTTCTGTCACTGTTTGTTGACTCCACGCTAACTGGTTTATGGCCACTGTTGCTTGGTCATTAAGGTCTAAGTAACTGCCAACAGCTTTCTGTGTTTCCTCGGACACCTTATCGCCAAACCCTTCGATTTCTAGAGCTGGTTTCTTTAACTCTTCTGATGTCTTATACGCTGCGAATCCCAAAGCTGCTACTGCTGCAATGGCAATTCCTACTGGTCCTGTAAGTGCTGCGAGTACGGCACCAGCTGCGGCAGTTGCTCCACCCATTGCTGCGACTGCGGTAACAATAGGGGCTATAGCTGCGGCTGCACCTATTAGAACACCTATCGCAACTGCAATGGCGGTTATGGTTGAAGCGAGTTTAGGATTTTCTTTCGCCCACTCTCCAATAGCACCAGCTGATTCTGCGATAACCCCTAGTAAGGGTTCTAACGCTTCCTTGACATCTGCTCCAGCTTGTTTCAGTTGTACGAGTGGATCTGCATCCATTCTTGTGACCGAATCATTCAGGGAATCTTGATTGTCTTTTAGGTTGGATAGTTGTTCACTTGCTCCTAACACAGTGTCCAGAATGTTTTCTCCTTGGTCTTCCCACATGGTTCCGAATATCTGTACACCTAAAAGGTTTTTAGTTGTTTCATCTTCTACTCCTAGTAGAGCTTTTGATACTTCTTCCATGGCTTTGGAGCCTTCTTTACCACCTTTTGCGACTGATTTTCCCCACTTCATCAGTTGTTGTTCAGATATATTCGTATTCTTTAAAAGGTTGGCCGTTGTTTTTGGCACTTCATCGCCAAACTCTGCCATCCGAATACGTCCTTCTTTTAGTCCATCCAGCAAGTTATCAATGTTCCAAGTTCCTGTTTCAACACCAGCAGCAAACAGTGACTGAATTTCTTCTGCATTGTACCCAGCCATTTCAAGTTGAGTCCCATATTCCGCGATGATATCTAACTGTTCTGGAGGAAAACCCATCTTTAAAAGAGAGTTTACTAGTCCAAGAGATTCCTCGTTAGATATCTTTAATGAGTTAGAAATTTCGTTTGTCTCTTGAATAAGCTCTGTAAAGTCTATACCTGCATAGTTCGATGCGATAATAGAAGCCCCGTTTACAACTGATCTGTTGGCATCATCCGAGGCATCTTTATTTAATGCCCACTGCCTTCTGACTCCTTCCAAAGCAGATTCTGCATCTACACCGTAAGCCTCCATATCTCGAACGGCTTGTTTAATGGAGTTTTTGGATGCTTCAGGGACTTCAAAAGAGATATCAATCTTTCTTTCTAATGTAGAAATGTCTAATGCTTGGCTAATGGTACCAGCAATTCCTCCACCAGCTACCAAGGCGCCGGCAACATTTTCTATACCCACTTTTAAGTCAAAGACCTCTTGTTCTGCGTTCTTAGCTTCTTTCGCTAGTCCTTTTAATTCCTTTTCTACCTTCTTAATCGAACTTCCGATATCTAAGGAACTCAGAGACTTTTTTAGCTTCTCTAGGTCCAAATCGGCACCCAACGCTTCTTTTGCCATTAGATCAATGGCACGTTCCAAGTCTTTAGTCGAAGCTGTCCCATTTTTAAAGGCTGTAGCAATCCTATCTCCAACCACTTTTGCTAGACCTTCCGCATCTGTGCCTGTAGCACGCAACAAATTACCTAATGTCTTAGTGGCTGCTTCTGCGTTCTGTTGTTCTTCTTTCATGTTCTTAATCTTGTTGTTGAGGCTGTTTAAAGAGCCTTCTGTAAACTCAATTTCTCGACGGAAATTCCGATACTGTTCTTCGGTAATTTTTCCTTTTTCGAACTGATCTTGCACTTGTTTCTCTGCTTCTTTTAGTTGATTGAGCTTTTCTGTTGTTGCCCCTACCTGTTCTGTTAGAAGCTTTTGTTTTTGAGCGAGTGCTTCTACATTACCTGGATTAAACTTAAGCAGCCGCTCGACATCCGTTAATTCTGTACGTAACGCAGTACTCTTTTTATTTACATCCGATAATGCTTTTTGAAGCCCTACGGTGTCCGAGCCGATTTCTATTGTTATACCTTTGATACGCTTTGACATTTTCTCACCTCACTTATTAGAAGTTATCAAAGTCTTGTTGTGTGGCTTTACGAGTAGTAGGTTCTTCTCTTTTCTCGCCTTTGTCCAGGTATTGAGTAAGATAGTCTAAGCACATACCCGGTGTCATTACTTGTAAATCCATGTATGTTAATTTGCACTTATAACAAAGAACCAGGAACTCATCAGATGTCATAGGTGTCTGGTTTTTGTCTACTGGTTCAATGGTATCTTCATTTTGGAGTTTTTTTTTGATGTTAATGCAGCAGTAATTAATTCAGCTAGTTCCAGGATTGTATCTAAAATTGGAAAGTCTTCAAATGAGTCTAACCATAGTAATGGATCTGGAATCCCTTTATCGGCTGTTTTGGCCAACGTCCATATCATCCGATAAAAAACATCGAAATCTATCTTTTGTAAATCGTGTAACGGGAATTTATCAATCTCTTCTGTTTGAAGTCCAGCATATAAGACTAGTTGTTTGTTGACCTCTATTGTTTCTACAAAAAATTCTCTACCGAATTGCGATTTATAAATAACAGGAGTCGAACCAGCGCACTTAAACCGCACTGGCCGACCATCTATAATGAGTGTCTTTTCCATCTATTACACCACCGGAGTAGGCTCGTGGACCTCTGTAAACCATGTATCATAAACCGTAGGTGAAACGTCTGCTGTCGTATTCGCTTTTACCATGTTATCACTTGGTCTTGGACGTGCAGAGAACGTTAATGTAGTGGTTTGTACTTCGGTTGTTGTCGTTTTTGTTGTGCTTCCCACTGTCGGACGCGCAGCAGTACAACTATATAGAACATGACGTTTTCCTGTTTTGTCACCTTCAAATTGAAACAACAACGCGAATTTCTTCCCTTTTTGCCCTGCTTTTTCATACATCACGCCGTCTGTTAATGTTTCACCTAAAACATCTGTCTTAAAGACATCCGGAATAGCAGCAACATTTAACTCTCCATCATAACCATTGTTTGTTTCTTCAATGTGATAGGCAATGTTGTCCGCAAAAAACTCTGAACGTTCTCCTACTGGATTAATTGTCAATGAAACACCACCAGGAATAGGAACGGGTGTATCATATGTGTATGTTCCGTTTGTTTCTGTAATGGGAGCAAAATGAACTCCTGATAAACCGTAAGTAACTTTGTTTGTCATTTGATTAACCTCACTTCGTAAAGAATTTGGTATAGGTTTAGTGGCTCAATGAATGTTTCGCTTTTATCAAAAGGAAGCATAGCAGCGTTTAACACTTCTTTCACTTTCTGCTCTGCTACTTCATCTTTAAACTTTGTATATAACTCTATTTGAACACTATCAAACTCTTGATATGTGGTGTTATCAGCGTAAAAGTTGGGAGAGAATGCTACTAGAAAACAGATATATGGAGGTTCGGGAACACTTGTGAAATTACGATAGGCTACTGGATATGTCGTTTTTTCTAAAATCTTTTTTAGTTCACCTAAACTCATCCTTTTATCGCTCTCTCTACTTTTTCTACAAACGATTGAATTACTTTTTCTTCAACTGGACGGATATGTGGTACCGGTGCTGTTCGTGTACCGTCCGTATTTTGGTGGCCATATTCTAATAAATGAGTAAGTTGATAGTTAGTACGGTTATGGACAATGATGCTTTTTCCAACTTTTTTTCTTCCCCAACCTCTTTGATAATCACCAGTTAATTTAGGACTTGGCGCTCCTCTTAGTAGTTTGACAGCTTCATTCGTTTCTTCTTCTTTTGCTACCTCTACAGATTCCCTTACTTCGTCTGTGTAGTGTTGAATTTCTAGTAAAAGTTCTTTAGTAAAATCTTTAACCATGAGGTAAAACCTCCCTAGTTAAGATAGTTAGCGTTTTACCTAACTCATCATCATTTATTGGTGGCTCAATAACATCAAAGTACCTATTTTGATACTTAATTCTCATTTCATTTGTAATACCAGCTGTATATGGGACAATAAATCGATAGATTACTTCCCTGCGATTTGCTCCCGCACTAATGTACTCAGAACCTTTTACAGTCTTAATCATTGCCCAAGCACGTTTATACTCCGTCCAACTAATACTACGAATTTGACCTAAATTATCCATAATGGACTCTGCAGATAAGATAGTAATTCTGTTTCTAAATGAACCAGTATTCTGTTTGGGGTTATAACTATTCTTCTTCATACAATGGGTCCTTTAGAGCTGAATCTAAACTGAGATTATTCATTTGCGTTAAGAAGTTGAAGTAAAAGTACTCGAGTGCATCGTTATAAGCGTATCTCGCCCTCTCAAAGACTAGCTCTTTGAATGAATCACTTTGTTCCATACTATAGTTACCACAACGTTTTTGTAGGTCTTCATGAGAAGCATTTAGGATCCTTAAGAGATTATCGTCTTCATCATCCCCAAGATGCATACGTTCTTTAAACGCTGTAAGAATTTCTGGTGTAATCATGTTTCGTCATCCTTAGCTTCTGTTGCCTCAATAAAAACCTTTTCGTATTTATTCTTCGTCGTTGCTAATTCTTCTAATCTCGTTTTAGTAGCTTTCTTTCCTTGCATTGGGTAGACATCCCCAATTTCATAGACGTGGTTATCATGTTTAACATCTTTAAATCGACGTGTTACTTTATACATTGTCATTCCTCCTTAGAAGAAAGAAACCCCTTTATTAAGGAGTTTCTACTGTTGGTTGAAAGTCGATGTTTAAGTCATAGACTAGGGCCGTCTTGTTGTCTTTCGGTTTACCATTAGCGAATTGTTTCATCGTATATAAACGAGCATCTTCAATCGCTAGAGTCTCATCAAATTTGTTAATCTTGTAACCTCCAGCAATGGCTGCTAAGTAAGTATCACGTACAAAGAATAATGCTTTACCCTCTGGAACTTCCTCAGACTCTACTGATGTAATATTGTAAGGCAACGTCGTCACCCACTGACCGTTCGGGGTTTGAATGGTATTCCCAATTTGAACTTTAATAGCATCAATCGGATTCACAACCATCATTACTTTGTTCGCTACTTTTCTTGCTTTATCTTTGGCATCTTTGGATAATGCAACAATTACTCCACCAAGTTCCTTTGCTACAACTTCTCCTCTAGCCGATGGTGCAAATGTTAAGGTTCCAGAAGAAGTCTTGGTTGTAACAGCACCAGTTTCTGCATTCACATCTTTCATTAAGCCAATCGGTTCATTATTAGCAGGTCCACGGCCATTTACTAAACCGTATTCTAAACCTATAGAATAGGATTCTACTAATAGAGTTCGAACATAGCGCTCGACATACTCAGGACCTAATACCAACATATCTTTAGGAATAACAGCGAATGCCGTTAGTTTTAATTGACCAATTTGCTCTTCACGAAATGCTGCAGATACTTGACCTTTAATTTCACCAAATAGTGCGCCCCATGCATATGCTTTATTCCCATCGGAGTAAATGTAACGGGTTATTGCTCCTAAGTCTCGAAGACCAATGACAGATAATAATGGATGCTCAGACACTAGGTCCTCAAAAACACGCTCTTGAGTGGTAACTGGAAGAATAGTATCTTCTGCGAACCCACCACTCGCAATGACCTCATTAAAGAATTTACGTTCTGTAGAGGTTAATACATTTTGTCCACGCGCAGCTAGAATCTGTGCATCATGTACTTCATTTCTTGCTTCATTAGAAACCTGTTCTGTTAGATCGGTTTGTAATGCACTAAACATTTCATCAAAAGCAGCTTCTATCTGTTCTGCAGTTGCATTTTCATCTTTCATAGTGCTCATATAAGCTTTTTTCTTTTCCGTAAAGTTTTGCATACCATTATTTAATTTAATTGGCATATATTCTTACCTCCATTTTTTAAGCATATTAAAAGAACCTTTTCCATTAGTTGAAGGATAGTCTTCTACCGGAATAGGTTCTTTTAATGTCTCTTTATTAGTTAAAGTAGCTCTAAGCTCATTCATAATCTGACGTTTTTGACTTCCATCTAATGCATTATTAGAAGGTGATTCTTCGTTACTTTCCTCTACACTTTCGGATTGCGTAGCAAAACCAATTTCCAGAGCACTCTTGGCACTAAACCACGTTTCCGCATCCACCTTGGTACGAATTTCTTCTCGACTAACTGTTGCTTTTGTCATGTAAATATCAATAATACCTTCTTCTAATTCATCCAGTATCTCTGCTTCTTTCCTCATAGCAGTTTTAGTTCCCCATACAATGTTACTAGCTTCATGTATCATCAACATAGATCCCATACCCATAACTAAATCATCGGCAGCCATTGCAATAATTGATGCAGCAGAACAAGCCCAACCGTCAACATACACCTTTACATTACCAGGGTATCGCTTTAAGCGATTATAAATGGCAATTCCCATGAATGCATCTCCACCAGGACTATTGATATGTACCTCAAGATTATTTCCGTTAGCTTCCTTAAGCGCACGATCAATGTCATTAGCGGAAAAACTATCACCCCAATAAGAGTTCCCAATGATACCGTAGATAGTTATCTCTGTAATTTTAGTTTCTTCATTGTGAGCTACATTAAACTTTTGCGGGATCTCTTGCAACTGGTTCACATAGGACTGATTTTTAAACATCCTATAGAAATCTTCTTTTGTTAGGTTACGCAATTATTTTTCACCTCCTTCAACAGAATCAGCAGATTGATAGTTCTTTGTAATGACGAAACGGTCTAACTCCGGATTTTCCGAACGTTCTTTGCCAAATAGCTCCCTAACTTCGTTTCGTGTAAAAGCTCCGGAAGCAACTAGCTTGTCTACTGCCTCTGCATGATCAACTAAGTCCTTCGTCGTTAAACCAAACACTTCAACTTTATGTCCAGAAAGGTATTCTTCTCTAGTAAACAACTTTGCGTTTAACTCATCTTGAATTTTCTTCACTAACGGACTGTTGCAGAATCTAACATATGCCTTAATACTCGTCTCATATTCTGCTAACTCTCCATGAATTAAAGCATAAGGAATCCCTAAAATGTCCGCAACATCATTGATGAGCGAACGTTTTAATGTGCTTAATTCTTCTACAGACTTACCATTATCCGATCCGTTTGCTACCTCGTCATATTCAAATCCCTTTAATTTAGGAACAATAGCAACAGAATTACTTTTAAACGCTTTAAACAGTTTGTTAATAAAGTTTTGAAGCCTAGTTTGTGTTTCAGCCCCTAAGTTCTGTGTGGCATCAATACTAACCGTTCCTCGTATCTGGTTTGCTCTTAAACTATTTTCCATCATCCTACTAAACAATTCCGCATAGTCATCAAACATCCCACTAAGAAAACTCGTGAGCTTTTCATTGTTATAGGTCATGTAAAGAACCTCATTCATTCGAAAAGACCTCTTAAACGTATAGTCATTTACTAAAACATCCGTAAATACGTCCTCATATACGGCGAAGTTATTTCTAGTAAAACTATCTGCAATTAGAAGATCATTATTGTCTGATAGAACTATCAGCACTTCATTCTCATAGATAAGCTCATGTATTACCTTTTGCCAAAAGTCAGTAGCAGACATGTCTGTGTTTGGCCGTATATTTAGTAAGTAGTGCCAGTCGTTTAGCTGCCGTTTTCCATCTTTCAGTACTCGAAACTCCGACATACTTATACTCCTTGCAATAAAGTTAATGCACGTCTCTAATGCAATCCGTTTTAGATATGCGCGATGTGTAGATTCCATCACGATATCAAGATCAAACATCCATTCTAATTCGCTATTCCGTCTTAAAACACTATCTAGTAACCCCATTACATCCGTTCACCTCCTTCACTAGAAATCAATAGCTTCTAACATATCTAGAGAATCATCTATTGATGCATCACTTATTTCATCTATCTTATAAAGCCCACATACAAATGCTTGGAATCCATCTGTTTTTCGACGAATTGGTTCCTTCTTCTGATACTCTTTATTTCCATCCTTCTTAACTAAGACTAGAACGTTGTTTGTGTACCACCGCATCAATGGATTATCTCCAAAGATAAATTGATTGTTTGCAAAACCGATTTCAATTCTAGGGGCCATTAAGCTATGAATTGCTCTTGGATTCCGTATCACTTCTACCTCGAACCCTTCTGCTTCAAAAAGAGGTTTGAGGATCTCCATTCGGAAGTTATCACCTACAATTTTCTTAATGTAATAGTACTTCCGTTTCTCTACGAACCAAGCCACTATCTTATGAGGATCAATTGTTTCTCCTTCTAGAACCGTTAGCAATTCTTGTTGTTCCCATTCTTTGATTGGAGCAAATTTCTTTTTACCTGCCATTTCTGCATCATGTTTCTTGGAGTAGCTGTATATTCGGTCTACAAATTGTTTCCTAGCAAATGAATGCGTAATAAAAGGATATTTACCTTGATCTTTGAATAAAAGACCGCATGCAGCAAAGTCACGAATACTGGCATAGTCCAAACAACCGATACATTCACGGTAAAGTAGTTCTGGCATCTGTTGATTCGTTGCCTCGATTTCTTCCCACTTAGCAACGGAACGCTCGAGGTCTGTTACCGGCAGGTTCATACGTTTGGTCATAAACTCTTCACGGTTGGTCGGATCGTCTTCTAAGTCCTCATATTCTTCTTTGATGGTTTCCAACAACCCTTGAGCATACTCACTAAGAGGGTGACATAGCATCGGATTAGCTTTTTCCCAGTTGTGAAAATTATCTACTTCTCTTTCATCATCTAACTTGCAGATAAAAGGGAATAAAGCATTTACTCTCGCTTCACCTTGAACAACTTTCAATGCTTTTTCTTTTAACTTATCTAGAAAACCATCACGAACATATCCATCCGTTCCAATATAAAACTCACGTGGATTTTTCTTTTTACCTAAACCAGATATATGAACCCGTACATCTTTGTTACTTTCATATTGATGTATCTCATCAAATACAACTGCCCCATCTCGCAAACCATCTTTCGTTTCTCCATTTGACGTTCGAAACTTTAATATACTTCCCGTTACTTTCGAGACAGTTTGCGTCAGGGTGGTTTTAAAAGCCTTCTGCAATATTGGATTTCTCTTGATGGTTTTATGCACTTCATCTGGAGAAGTTTTTGCCTGTTCTTCACTGTTAGCAACAATTGATATGTTGTAATCTTGGATTCCATGCAGCTGACTAATTAAAAAATGTGTGACCACTGAAATAAGACCGTTTTTCCCACCGCCACGGCCAAACATCCATAAATGCTTACGATAAAATACACGGCCATTTTCTTTGAAAAACAAAAAAACGAAAGCAATCAAGAACCGTTGGAAGATGGTTAGTGGGAAATACCATCGTTCTCCAAACTTGATACAGTTCTCAATCATTTCGTCATCAAAATACAAATCGTCTCTAGTGAGCACATCTCGTTGGATGTATTCCACTAAGAGGATTCGTTCTTTATTCAGTTTTATTTTCCCTTGTTCATATAGACGAATGTATTCGTCCACATACTTCTGTTGAATCATATTAAATCACTATCGCTATACCCACCTTGATCTAGGTTGTTCGCTTTCCTTTCAACATGCACTTCT
This sequence comes from Mangrovibacillus cuniculi, assembly GCF_015482585.1. Lineage (NCBI taxonomy): Bacteria > Bacillati > Bacillota > Bacilli > Caryophanales > Bacillaceae > Mangrovibacillus > Mangrovibacillus cuniculi. The sequence goes on from NZ_CP049742.1 coordinate 1,786,705, forward strand.
ATATCTTTTCCTAGTGCGATGATCTGGGCATTCAATTTATTACGCTCACTAATCAGAGGGTGGGCCTTAGTGAATTTCTGTGCACCATTTTCCGTGGTGATTGATTCACCTTCGCTGCTTACAATCTTGGTAATCTTTCTAAAGGACTTCACAAGATCAATATACCGTTCCACTTTTTCTACCTGGACCATATCGCTTGTATCAATTCTTTCAAGTAACTGCTTTTTTAGTACTGGCATGCTGACTGCCATCCCCCCACCCCCTTACGTGAGAAATTTCTCAAAAAATCCGACAGTACACTCCCCCTCACCGGTGCCCCAATTTAACATATAAACAAAACCTTTTACCCGGGGGATTACCACCTTTCATCGTTCCATTTAGGCACCTTATATTCAAAGTCTCTACCATGAATAATGTTATGACACTTCACACAAACCGTTTCTAAGTTGTCTCTTTCAAGAGCAAGTTCTGGATAGTCTTCCAGTTCTTTTATATGATGGACCACAAGTTGAATCTTCTTCCTCTTAGCACTCTCGCTGTAATTGTTTGTATCAGTAGAGACATAACCATTACGTTTACACTCTTGGCATTCGTAATTATCTCTTTGTTTTATTTCTTCTCTTAGGTTCTTCCAGGCCTTGCTATCATAAAACTTTCTTTTCATTGCATCAGATACCTTATCCATCTTTATCACCACCACTTATTAAACAAAGCAAAAAGAGTACTCTAAAATAGAGTACTCCCTGAGTTAAAACAAACATACGAATGTTTGATAAATCGCAAGTAGACCACAGATGCATGCAATCCCACTTGCTAATTGGTTAGGTACCTTCACCTTTACAAGACAAAATTTTATAACTAGAGCTACCAATATAAATACAATTGATAAAAGTAATAATTGTAAAGCTATCTTGTTTAGGGGCTCACTAAGTGAAGTCCAATCAATATTTAACGTGCTCCCTAAGTAGGACAACATAAATTAACCTGCTTTCTAGTATTCTCATGTTACTATGATATCTCTGAATTACTGGAATAACCTGCCGACATTCTGCCATTAGTCTGACAAATTTCTTTAGATATTAAAATCTTCGTTTTTTCTCCATTCTCCCTCGCCATCATAAAACATAGTTAACTGTCTTATGGCATTAGTCAGTGCCTCGTGCTCACTATTAAAATTAGCGGCTGATGTTATATATACACCAGCTTTGTCTTTCCCTCTATAATAATGGCTAGTACTCATTTGATAAAATCCATCTGCCCCAAGGTATATTTTTATCCCTACATTTTGATCTCCAATGAACAGTGCATATTGATTTACTAACCTCTTAACTTCACTAACGTCTTTTACATTTAAAATTTCAAAGTCTTTATCCACACTTTCCACTCCTATAATCTGTATTAATCATATACAATGAAGCCAATACATTAATTTTCGAGATGATTTTTTGATGTTATTTTTAGGATATGTAACTAGCGTATAGAAATAATCCAGCCCCACTAGCTATTGTCCCTGCATCCTTACCAAATAAACTTCCGGCAATCAAACCTGGTAATGCCATACTGACCAAAAATGGTAATATAACTTCAATCATTGGTTTTAACAAATTTACTAGTTCAAATAATTGAATATCTTGTAACATTTTACACCTCCTCTATGTGTAATACGTTATTACAGTATTGAAGTTTCGTTTATTTGCTTTTTGTTACAAGTACTCCGGCATTATTACCTCTTTCTTATAAGTCATACGAGGATTAGAAGCATAAACTTTAGTAACTCCTCTTCTTATCCCCCATTTGGAGAACTGATTATAAGTAATAAAATCAATTCCTCTTTCACTATAAATTACATGCTTTAACCTAATTTTTGGTTGCTCATCTTTGTGAATTAATAAGAATTGCACGATTTCTTTTCTTGGATTAAAATAAACTTCCTCATCTTCCACAAAATCAAACATGTCTACTGGTCCAACTTCAATCCATTTACCTTGTAGATTAATCTCAAGAAATAAAAGATCTAAGTGATAAAGCATTTAAATACCTCCTAGGAATTATATGCAATAACTTCGACAAACAGGTAAAAATTCCTTTTATTTTGTTGAAATATGTAAATAAAAAAGATAAGAATACGTAACATCAACATGTAATACGAAACGCAGATGGTTTTTGGAATGTTAAAGGAGAAGGAAATCAATAACAACATCAATACTCGGCACTCAGAAAGAAGCCATTAAATCTGCAAAAAGTATCGCTATTAATCAAAAAGCCGTTTTTATTATTCATGATATAGACGAAAAAATACGTGATCTTAAAAGCTATTGAAATGATACGTATCCTCCTAAAGGAAAAGAACGACATGTTTGTTTTAAACAAGCCCAACTACCAAATCACATAAAATAAAAAGAGCTCTCATAAATTGAGTGCTCTTTTTATTATTAATGTCCGACTGTATAACCAGGATCCTTTATCATGTTATATATCCAAGATATTACCACCTTGTATATAGCCCTTGTAATAACTTGTTTACATTCTGTATAGGGTCTGCTAACAATTAATTTCATATTCAATTTTTTCCTTGTAAGTTTCCGACTGATTAAATTCACATACTTCAGCTTCTTTATTTCTAAACCCCCAACTGCTAATCTCTTTTATCAGGAATGCAGTCTTGCCACTTTGTTCATTATTAGAGAGTTGTTTAAGCCTAGTTTTACGTTGATCTATTTTATAAACTCTTAATTTCTAAATTAAATCTTGATCCGCTTTAAAATAAATGTCATTACTTTTATGAAAGTCTGTTGTTTCAACACAATCCAATTAATTCCAAATTCTGTTTAAATTAACTTCAAGTATAAAAAATGCTGATACAATGTTCATTTTATCATCCCTTTTTAGAATAATAAGATCTCGTTAATATTATTTAGATATTTATTAATCGGCATCTAAAAGCAGAAAATCTCTCCCAAATCTTTTAAATAAATAATCTTTATATTCACTAAGATTTTTAGCCATTATGGATAACCTTCCGCACTGTGACTTTCGAATATGAATGAAATTATTTTTTTGATAAAATCCTTTAGCACTATTAGTAGATTCTAGGATTATTATAGGCATACCTGATAAAACAGACACTTTAGCTGCTGTTAATATGGCATCTTCCAGTAACATAGTTCCAATCCCTATACCTCTAAAGTCTTCATTAGTTGCTAAATAATGTAGATTAACTGTAGGGACTACGCTCTTACCTTGTTGTAGTTTAATTTTTAATTCTCTTCTTTTGGTTCCATCAATTGATATAGAATCATTAAATAATGAATAAAACCCAACTATATTATCACCTTTTATAAATAACACAGTTTGAATTAAATTTTTTTCGGTTAGACTGAGGGCTTCGTTTTTCAAAAACTGTTCAATAAATTCCTCATCTTTGCATTTAAATTTTAATAACATTTCAATGTGATTGGAACATAAATACTCTTTTTTTATCTTCAACTCTCCTTTTATCTTCATTTTATTTTCTTAATAACTTAAATATATTTCACCTGGATACAACTGTAAACAAGTTATCCAAAACATAGAATTTGTTTAACTCCCGATTCTTAACACTACAAGTAATATCAAGGTTTCACTTCAAATATATTTTCGAGTTACATCACTATTGATTTATGGATAACTGTATATTTAAATAAAAATCACTACTGAAAGTAGTGATTAAGTTTGGCATTAAGAATATGTATATTTTTAATTACAAACGATTTCACATTTTAACAAGGGGTATCTCTTCCCTTTAACTTGACCAAAAGTTATAAGATAATATGTTGACCAATAAACAATTTGTTGTATTAAGGTAGTTTGCGAAATCACAACTCTATCTCCAAACTTCTTTAGTATTCGATCTTCTGAAAAATGACTTGTATAAAATATTACGCTAGTATTTTTCTCTTTTGCAAGATTCTCAGATTCCCGAATCCACCTAAACAATTTCATAGAAGTTCCTCTTCTCCCAATATGAAGTTCTACTATATTGCTTATTGGATTAAAAAATACATTTTTGGAGTATTTTTGATATAAGAAAAATAAAACTCCGCCAAATGCAACAAGAAAACCTAAATAAGAATATTTTACAATTATAATTAATTGCAAGGGTAGTACATTTGTTTTTATTGCCACAATCATGAATGCAAAAAAGATTATTACACTCCAAAATAACATTTCAGCTAATTGCATTTTTTTCATTGTTATTACCTCACGTTTATTTTTTGAAAGTAGATACACAATCAGTTTTAATTTTACTATATATTTCCTATAAGTGTATCTCCTAACATAAAATTTTTATTTGTAATCTAATTGGCTGTTATATATTGTTCCACTCTTAATATGAATGCCAATCTAAGCAAAGTTTCACCTTTTATGCGGTAGTAAGATCTTTCACTTAATCCCATTTCGTTATATACCTCATAATCATAAATACAATCTTCTTGTAAATATTTTCTAATAATCACCTCTCTTTCTCTTCCATTCAAGCGGTTAACTGCCCTACGAATTTTCTCAATGTAAGCATCACGTTCTCTTTCAAAATCCACTCTAGCAATGGCGACTTCTTCCGTACTTGAATGAAAAGCATACGTTAAAGTAGGAGGAACCAATGAGAACGTAGTCGTCACTTTAGGCAATCTCTCATCTGGAACAGTCAGAAGGTAAAAACGATACTTCTCAAGCGCAGCCTCGACAGCTGCTCTCGTTATTTCTCGATCTATTTCAGGAAGTTTGAATTGTAATTGTTCCATGGTTGGTTCCTCCTCTTTATTAGTTACACCATCTAGCTTTGTTAGCTTTTCTAATTCTCCATTTGTAATCAATCTGATCACCTATAAAACGTTCATTCTCGATTATCCTTTTATGCTTCTTGCCAGATCTTATGGGATGTTTTTCAATATACTTTAATCTTTCTTCTTCGGTCATGTGCCAAACAGTCACTGCACTACTCAACGTTTTCTCCCCTTTCTATTATTATTAAGTTTATGTATTTCATTTCCTCCAAGGAGCTTACAACTATAACCAACTCTCGTAGAACATCTTTTAAAATTAGGACAGCGCATTTGACACGCTGACCTATTGTCTTCCTCAATCATCCAGGGCTTACGAGCAACTGTGATGACAATTTTCATTAAGCAATCACAGGCACTTGACCTTGTTCAATAATATCTGCTAATGCCTCACTTAAGTATTTCTTCACATTCTCCATTGCTTCCAACTTCCAAGCTCCACCATCAGCTTCAAATAGTCCACAACGTGGTCCATTTTGCATGCGAAATACAAAGTCACTAGATGGTTGCTGCACCTCTACAAATGTTCGGTAAGGTGCCAGTGAAACAGGATTAGGAACTTCTACTTGTCCAACTGTCGCTACTCCCACTTTTGCCGTAACGGACTGACTTACTCCATTGTCACCGTAAGTTTTCACATCTTCTTCCTTGATGTTACCTACCACTTTTAGCATGACGTCACGATCAGCATTCTTCACGAAAGCAGACTGCAACTTGATATTGAATGATTCTGCATCATACCAGCTTTCAAAACGATACTCTGGGAGCATAGCTGTAGCTTCGATGAAATACTCACGATTCTTATCCATGTTTAAGGCACCGAACACAACCACATGAGTTGGTGATTTTACATGCACGATTGTTTTACCAACAACATCAAGATTGGATTTTAAATAGTCAACCACTCCAGTTAAGCTGTGGACTGATAATCTGGAAGCAATAGGTGCTTCGACTGGATATAGCTTTTTATCGGACAATGTTTGTCCATTCTCACGAAACAGTTCTACCTCGCCAAGACCTACGATATATTCCAATGCTGATTTAATCATTACGCTTCCTCCTTCACGTTTCTAAAGCTATAGATTTTATTACCGTTATCTTCTTGAATCTCTCCAGTATCCACATCAATCCTCGTTTGGCCTTTAATACCTGACTTTAGTTCTTTACCTGTAATACGGCCAATATCGTCCAAGTCCATGATGATCTTAGCCTCTAGTTTCTTTGCAGAAGCGAGAGTTGTTTTTGCTTCTACGTTAGCCAGCAAAACGTCTCTTGCATCATCACCGACCAAGGTGACTACCAGGTTAATTCTCCTTTTTGCTTTAGGATCCGTATTAAGGTCCGCGAAATTCTCTAATACTCGTTGCAATTCAATATTGAAACGCTCTGCAACTGCTCCATCTGCAAAACTATTTAAATCAACTATTTGTTTCATGTAGTTACCTCCAAAGGTTTTATACTCTTACACACTGAAACTTCAATTCTTGGATTCACGCTGTAATACTTCGATATCGATAGGTCAACAATCTGACTATCATCGTTCCACAGGACCTTGTTGCACGCATCCTTGATCCCTTTTACATAGTTATCTACGTCTGGTTTAGTAATCGGTCTAATTTGACCTCTTTCAGCTGCTTCTTTTTTCTTCTTACTAAAACTTTTAAGTGTTGGTTTGTATATGTGAACCGTTAGCATTAAAGGACCTTCTAACAGTTCCGCAGGTTTGTGCTCAGCAGCAACTAACTTCACATATTGCTTAAAGTCTCGAGACTTCTTTGGATCATACATACGCACACGACCAGCAATTGTACTTGCTCTTGGTCTTCCTTGGGCAACAGGTTCACCGTAAACCGTAAATGAAATCATCCTCATTCTCCCCTCTAGTTGACTGCTACAAATTTAAAACGGTCTTCCGATTGTCGAATGGCTAGCTGTTTCCCTTTTTGGCATCTTAGGTGTATGTAGTTCTGTTCTAATTCCACTAAAGAAAGTTCAAATAACTGCCTACCATCTGGATGCTTGATAAATTGGTGTTTGATTAGCCAATCTGTTAAATAGCTTCGTCTTACATCTTGTTTGTTCTGTGACTCATCCACTCTTTGCATACGCTTGCTCCTCTCTCCAGGATTGAATAATGTTTTTGATCTCACTCATACGTTTCTCACATCTTTCCACAATGGCTGCTCTTTCTTCAACGGAACAAAATTCACACGATTGAATAAGAGTCATTCCAATTGCCGAATCAACGTACAGTACCCCTTTACCACGACAGACATTACACATCGTCAAACATCCCCTCTAATCGGTGATTTAATTGTTTTTTATCTCCACGAATGAGCACCATGTAACTCCGACACATTTCGTAAATCCTTGAACCTAGCGCTTCGTCAATAGATGTAATTTCTCCAATGGTCAGCTCTGATGAAATGAGGATAGGCAAGTGGTTTAGGTACCGGTGATTGATTACCGCGTACATTTGCTCGATGGTCCAGTCTGTTGCTCGTGGTTTTCCTGCTGCTGACTTAAAAAGATCATCGATAAACAAAACATCTACTCGTTTCATGTGTCCGATTTTCTCTTCCAGTGCATTAAAGTCATCACGTAAATCATTAAATCCTTCTACAAAAGGAAAATAGAGTACTGGCGCGTGATAACGCTTCATGAGTGCATTTGACAATGCTGTGAGTAAATGTGTTTTCCCTGCGCCTGGCTGCCCTAACAAGGCAACACTGTTTCCTCGTAAACTACGAATCTCTTGAAAGTCACGACCATAAAACATGGCACATTCAAAGGCATCTTGGATGATTTGTGGTTTACCTTCTGTGATAAAACTTTTAAAACTTAGCCGTTTAAATTCTTCGGTGATGTGACTGGACTTCATCAGCTTTCGAACACGGAACTGGTTGATACAATCGCATTTTCTCCAAACCTCAATGCCGTCTTCGTTGCGGTAAATGAAACCTAGTCTATCTTCACACTTGGTACAGTTAACGTCTGGTCGTTGGTTTGATCCAGCCAACTCTGTCTCCAAGGAGTGGGTCTGTACGCGGTTCTGTAGTTGCTGCAACACCTCTGCGATACTTTTGCTCATTTGCTTTCCCTCCTTTCGCCTTTGGATTGTTTAAGATTGCTTGCACGTACTTTAGATTCCTAGCTCCGTTAAGCACAGACTCTTGCATCGCACGTAAGACTTTTTCCTCTCCAAAGTCGTCGATAAGTGATCCGAGTCTTTCTGCAGTAAAACTACTAATCGTTCCAAATCCTTCTTGTTCAAAAAAGATAAATGGATTTTGAGAGTCGCGAGTGCGCGCTTTATCCTCATCATCTAATTTAGTTTTGTTTTGTTTATGTTTAACTAATGTGGTTACTTCGTGTTCGTCGTGTGTCCGTCCTGTGTCCGCTTTGTGCGCGTTCTGTGTATCAAAACTAACAATCGAATACGATCCAGCTTTGTTTGCTTTCCCGGACTTCTTGTAGATAATTCGGTTACTAGTAATAAGTTCCGTTCTCGCTCTATCCAGCTGTTGGCGAGACAAACCAGTTTTAGCTTGAAGCGCCATATTAGCGATTGTAAACTCACCCTTCCAGCCTGTTTTATTATTCACTGCCATCAATGTATACCAGAGTACAATAGCCCCGCTGTTTAAAGGATTTGTCTCCAACCATTCATAAAATGCGTTCAATTCCTTCACGTAGTTCATCGTCTCACCTCAATTGTTGTAGAATTTCTTATCACACACTGCAAATCCGTCTTTGACAGAAGTAACTCTATAATTTGGATAACGAATCATATATCGCAAAATCCTCTTCTTTAGTTCTTCCTTTTCAGGATCTCCCTCCCAAATACTCTTAGGAAGGAGAACTTTAAAGGGTACATCACTCTTTAACATCAAAGTCCATGTCTAAAGCTTCTTGAGCTGCTTCTTTCATCTCTGTTGCATCTAAATCAAACGGATACTCTATCGTGTTATCTACTTGTTCCGTAATATCTTTCATTTCCGGTTCTCGGTCATCTTCTACTACTGCTGTTTGCATTTCGATAGATAAGATTCCCCATTTAGAGAGGATGGCTTTTAGCACGGTTTTCATAGCCATGGCATCCCAGTCATTCTTCCAACCGAAATCTGATTTACTAAATTTCTGTTTATGCTTTTCAACTTGTTCCTTTGTCCAGTACACGGTTTTCTTAAATCCATTTAGTAATTCAAAGAAAGCAGCATAACCAATGACCTTATCAGAAGACCTCATTTCAAAATCAATGTCTATTTCTTCGGTTAGTGGATTCCATTTGACTAATTCACCTTCATGAATAGGAGTGACGTTGATAAAACGATACTGACCTGTTCTAAGAGCTAACTGAATGTATCCCTTATAACCCAACTGAAATTGTGCCTTCCCTTTGTATGGAACAATCCAGGCATATCCAAGATTCTTATCTACTGGAAGATCTAATGTAGCAGCTATCATTGCTGATGAAATCACAGACATTGGCTCCGACTTCTGCAGCATAGATTCACTGTTGTATAGACTTAAGATGGATGCAGTGAATTGGCTTGCCCGTTTCCCTAACACTTCTTCAAAACGATTTAACACCGCTGGCGATGCAAGTAGTCCTTTTAAAGTTGCACCTTGCACATTTGTAGATTGCTTGTTTACTAGTTGGTTTTTTACTGATGAATTAGTAGCCATGACTTCCTCCTTAACCAATGTCCTTTATAGTAAAACGACGTGAGTAGCTCTCCTTTGTAACTGCTTTATAAATATCCGGATAGTTTGCTTTCAACTGTTTGCTATCTACACGGTTTGAAACAACGTTTTTCCATGTAACTAGCTTGTCTTGTACTTGACCAAGCTCTGCATCACCAAGGGACAGCTTTATCTGATTCTCGTATTCTTTCATTTGCTTTTGGAGAGCATCAATAGACTCCTTTAAATGCAAATAGTCATCAATGGCCTGCTTGTCATCTGTTCCTAAATCAATGACTTTTCCTTCGGCAGCTCGATCATATTTTTCTTTAATGTATTTTTCCGCTGCACTAGATCCATCTAACTTTGGTGGATTGTTGGCTAGAACATGATGCTCCCAAAAATATTTTTCTTCATTAGTAATAATGGTGATTAACTCTTCGTCTCTAGCAATCTCTTTCCAAACGAACTTTTGTCCACCTATGAGTACTGCAATATAGGCTTTTTCGTATTCTGGACCTAACACTGCTAGATAATGCTGTATTTGAATGAGGTAAGCAGCTGGAATTTCGTCATCTTCCCATTCCTTCGCGTTATAGGCAGAAGTAGTTTTACACTCTAATACTGCTTTTTCTCCAACGATTACCCCGTCCACATTTGCTAACATAAATGAATGCTCGGGATGTTGAAGAATAGCGTTTTTCTTCCTTACTTTCTTTCCACTACGGCGTGTAAACTCTTCCGCTACTAAATCTTCTAAAACATTTCCGAAGTAAATCACATCGTTTTCTATTTCAGCTGGCAGTACTTGTCCAGTTTTCTCTAACCATAATTCAAAAGGTGTTTTCCATTTGTTTATACCGAGAATAATCGATGAATCAGATCCACCGATACCCTCTGTTCTTGCTTGTAGCCATTGCTCACGAGTCATATTGACGGTGGAATACAAAGTAATTGCTGACATGTAACACGCTCCTTATTGATTAGTGGATACATTTGTCTTACAATGTAGTTAATTAAATTTTTTTTACTGAGTCCGTGCTCCAACACGGACTTTTTTATTTTGCTTCTCGAAAAGCAAATCCATATTGCTCTTCTAAATACTCACTTAAACTCTCTCGTAAAACCGTTCCCCCAGTCATTGGGTCTAACACTATCTCGTCACCAAACATGATTTCATTACCGAAATAATCATTACCGACACTTTCGTTCTTAAAATCTTCTAAACTAGCATGTCCGATGGATTCTAGATTCTTTACAACCGGATGGTCCAAGATAATCCCCCTTTATTCCTTACCTAAAAACACAAGAGCTTGTTCTAGAGTTTCTTTTACATTTGGATCTTTTTCACTTTTAACTAACGCTCTCATACTTGAAATCACTTTAGATTTCTCTGTAGTAACAGGAGCATATTTTCGCAAGATGATACTCTCCCCATCGACAAAAATCTCTATAGGATTGCCTTCTTCAATTCCTCTTGTTCTACGTAGCTCCATTGGAAGGACTACTCTTCCAAGCTGATCAATCTTTCTTACTACACCTGTAGCTTTCATACTAGTAACCTCCTAAAAATTATTTACGATGAAGTGATACCTCATCAAACTGAGCAAGAAGAAATGGGGAAAGGGGGAAACCAAACTTCTTACTCATTTTGATGAGCACCAAGTGCTCATCGATAGACAAGAAAACAGCTACATGATATGATTTTCGTATCAAGCTGATCCTTGATCTAGAATGTTAAGCAGTAAGCGTTGCACCGCTTGCTGTTTTTTTATGCTCATTTATCGCTACTTTCATAATCCTGCGACGGATGCTTACGAATGTCCTTTGGCGTTTTAAACTCCTAGCAGTTGCTGAGTATCCGGCATTGGTCCATACCTCAATATCCTCTGTCATTCGTGCCTCTGTTAACAGCAGCCGTTGAAATTCTCTCCAAGTTGGGTTAGTGTAATCGGTTTGAATGTTCACGTTTCCTTACCTCCCTCTGCATTCTTTGTAGTCGTTCTATTGCCTGTAAGTGAATATCAATCATTGTCATACATCGTCTTACCTCACCAAAATCTAGGCTGATGAATGTTGGTGCAAGTTTCTTTATGTAGTACAAAACACTGTTAGCGTGGATCACCGCATTTGGTACATCTTCTTGTCTAAGTGCTAAACGTTCCGCAATAAATTCTACTTTCCCCTTCAAATTTGCCCCTCCTCATGACACCTTTCTCGGTATCCAACCTTCGATATATCTAATAGCAGCTAACATGTCTTTTCTCTTAATGTCCTTATAGCTCGCAGTCCCAAAACGATCTTTTAATTCCCTGTACAACTCTCTAAAGAACCTGTTTCTAAGCACTGGATCTCTAGTTTGTAAGTATATTCTCTGTGCTACAGCCTTTTGCAGTCTTCGTTGCTCTCCATGATCTAAAGTAATCTGATTTTCTACCATTCCACGAATCTCTTTCACTTCGTTTTTTACAGCTCCAATTTCTTCGGCAGTTTCTAAAGAGAGTTTCATAGATGCCATTAGTTGTTCTCTTTCACTCAGTACTCTTGGTCGTTTTAGTTCGTCTTCCATTTGTTCAAATAACTCAATGTATTGTTCTTTGAATTCCATAGCACTCGGTCCTGTGTAACCCATAGCCAACAAGGTGAAACCTTTTTTACTCATGAAATACTTAGGCATCGTTTTGTTGATTTACATAGGAGGACTCGGCGAAATTGCCGACTCTAAATTCTTTGCTACAACCAAGTTCTCTAATGTCTCGCATTACTCTTGCATGCTCTTTACCGAATACCTCAGCAACCATTAAACTATCTGTTACAACCTTGTCTGACTGCACAAAAACTAAATTCTTTCTCATTCGCTTCCCTCCAATATTCTAGGTTTTTCATCAAATTCTGCATTCTTGTTAAAAAAGAGAAGAATCACTCTTTTTTTAAACTGAATAAATATCTTTAAAATGTTTATCTAAGAAATCTGCCATTTTAGTTGCTTGAAACGACCAAGTTTGACCTTTAGATTTCGGATAGTAAACAAATCCCCCATTCTCAACATCAAGTATCTTTCTAAACCTTGATGGATATAAGATGTTCTCTTTAATCCATTCATGTTTTTTAGAAGTTCTCTGCTCTAAATCTTTCATAGACCAATAAACGCCCTTTAAGCCTTGCTCTCTCAATTCCTTTAACTCAACTTTTTGAACTAGGACCATATTTTCTGGTATTGCAACTGATAACGAAACCTGTAAACTTTGCATAGTTATCACTCCTTTATTAATGTTAAAAGTGTAAACGACTTAAGAAAAGTAAGTCGTTTACCAAGTTCAGAGTATTAATCACATTACAGCACCCCCATTATGAGATCATTCTATGTTCCTTTTTAGGAACACTTGGTTCAAAAAAATAGGCGATAGGTACGCCGAGTTCATTGTGCATTTGCCAAGCATCTTCTAAGGAAAAATCTCCACCAAAACCATTTAATTTTTTACTTACAGTATTGGGTTGTATACTTAATAATTTGGCCACGTCACGATGTTTAATGTTTTTTTCAACTAGGTAAGCTTTTATCTTATTATAAGGTTGCCTGTTTCTTTTATCCAAGGTGCTCACCTCCTTTTAGTTCCTTTTTAGGAACAAATTAAGCATAATCTACCCTATATCCCTAAGTCAATACTTTTGTTCCTAAAACGGAATATTTATTTCTTATTGTTGCATTAGAGGAACTATTATCGTATTATGTTCCTATATTAGGAATATTGGACGGGGAGAGTACAATAATGAATAACTTTGGAGATAGATTAAGAGAACTTAGACAAAACAAAGACTTATCAATTGATGAGTTAGTTATTAAATTAAACAGTACATATAACACAACGATAAGTAAAAGTATGATCTCGAGGTACGAGAACGGTCAATCAGATCCTAAAATGGAAAATGTAAGAGTAATTGCTGACTATTTTAAAGTTTCTTCTGACTTTTTACTTGGAATTGAGGAGAATATAAATTTAGATTTAAGCTCTAAACTTAACTTAAAAGATGAAAGAGATATTAAAAAAGAGCTTCAAAAAATGATTGATGGGTTAGAAGGAAAAAATGGATATGCAGCGTTTGACGGAGGGACTCTAGATGACTTAGACGAAGAAGATAAGGAGCTACTTATTGCTTCATTAGAAAATTCTTTGCGCCTTGCTAAAAGATTATCGAAAGAAAAGTTCACTCCTAAGAAGTATCAAGATAAAGAGTAAGGGGAACTAGGGATGGAACATATAGAGAGAAAAGTTCAATCACTTATAAAAAAGCATGATACAAATAATCCTCTTCTAATGGCTAAGTCATTAGGAATCCAAGTGGTATTTGAACCCCTTGGAAAAACACTAGGATACTATAGCAAACACTTTAGAATTAAAGTAATCCATATTAACGAACAACTGGATCAAGAACAGCAATCATTTGTTTGTGCACATGAATTAGGACATGCTGTTTGTCACCCAGATTCCAATACACCTTTTATGAAGAAAAACACTCTATTTTCAACAGATCGAATTGAGCAAGAAGCTAACGCTTTTGCACTTTCATTATTATTCTTTGAGAACGACCTTAGTAGCCCTCTTACTCTTGAGCTTGCTATGAACAAATACGGCATCCCTCAAAAACTACTCAGGTCTTCACATATATTTTTTTAACCCAATAACCGAACATACGTTTCTATAAGGAGGAGAAATAATGGCTAGTATCACAAAGAGAGGTAAGACTTGGCAATTCACAGTCAGTAGATATGTTGATGGAAAATATACACCTATTCGAAAAGGAGGATTCACGACTAAAAAAGAAGCTAAATTAGCTGCAGACGAAGTGGAATTAGATTTATCAAAAGGTTTTGCAGCTTCTTATAAGTCTGATGTTTTTGCAGACTATTTTGAGGATTGGATAAAAGATTTTAAGTCCACTAAAGCTCGTACTACCGTTGAGCGTTATCAAAATAGCCTCAATGTCGTTAAAAAGGAATTTGGAGCAACTTATATCCAAGACATCACAAAACGGAAATACCAGCAATTTTTAAACGCATTTGGGGAGTCTCATACTAAAGGGTCAGTTAGGAAGTTGAATACTCATATTAGGGCTTGTGTGAAAGAAGCGATAGACGAGGGAAAAATACGGGTAGATTTCACTCGAGGAGTAGAATTCATTGGTAAGGTGAAAGAAAAATCAACTGCCGAAAAGCATTTGAGTTATAACGAGACAAAAAAGCTACTGAAAGAACTAGTTGAGCACATTGATCGAAGCCCTCTTTACTTGCTTCTTATCTTGGCTGTCCAGTCTGGAATGAGGTACAGTGAACTGCTAGGTCTAAAACGAACGGATTTTAATTTTAGAAGCAACACAATAAATGTAGAACGGGCGATGGACTATAAAAAAGGGACTGGTTTAGGACCACTTAAGACGGAGCATTCGGAACGCAAAATTGAAATGGATACCTGGACTATGGATTTATTTAAAGACTATTTCAAGAAGGTACCCTCAAACATACAAGGATTGGTCTTTTTTAACCCTCATTCCTCTTCCGGTACTTTCAGTAACGAACGAGCTAATCGTGTCTTAAAAGAGAGTTTAGAACGAATTGGTGTGGATCCAGTTAACGTTCACGGGTTACGTCACACGCATATTTCTATTTTGTTGTATAAAGGCGTGAATATTTTATATGTTTCTCAACGGGCTGGTCACGCAGATACAAATATCACGTTGTCTACTTACGCACATGTAATTGAAGAACTCCAGGAATCAGAAGTCCAAAGAACAAAAGATATCTTATTAAAGATTGTGCATTAATGTGTAGTGTAATGTGTAGTAAAAAAATAAAACATATCTTTATTTATCTTTTTGTCTTAGAAAAGAAAAAAGCTCCAAACCTTGATATATCAACGGTTCAGAGCATTTTTTCATTTAGTCATCTTGACCTAAAAAATCATTTTTACGTCCCAGGAGGGATTCGAACCCCCGACCGACGGCTTAGAAGGCCGTTGCTCTATCCTGCTGAGCTACTGAGACATATCCAGAAATCTTAAGGACAAGATTTATTATAGGTAAACCTTGCTAAAGTGTCAATACTTTTGTAGAAAAATTTTAAAGTGTTTAAGAAAAGTTTACTTTCTTCACTTCTCTATGTTTTTCATCCAAATACGTTACCTGTATTTCAAGGTCATCAAACGTTATCACTGCATATGTCTTCGGATTTCCACCACGTGGTAAAGAAATGCTTCCAGGATTCAAATAAATAACTTCGTCCATCTTCTCTACCCCTAATAAATGGGAATGACCGAAAAAAGCAAATGACACTCCCGCTTCCTTAGCCTTATACGTTAAAGGCAACAACGACATTTTGATATTCTCCATGTGACCATGAACAACTAGATACTTTTTTCCTTGTACTTCTTCTGTGATATGAAGAGGAAATTCGCGATCCATATCACAATTTCCTCTTACAGCATGAAAGTGTTCCATAATAGGCGATGATTTCAACAACTCACTATCTCCACAGTGAATGAAAGTATCAGCTGTCGCCTTATGTTCTTTCACGATTTCCTCTAATACACTAGAATCTCCATGATTGTCGCTAACTACAACCCATTTCATGATTATTCCCCCAGTAGTTCCGGTAGTAATCCCTTTAACTTCTTAAGGGCATTCCCACGATGACTTCGTTCATTCTTCTCTTGACTAGAAGCTTCCGCAAACGTTTTTTGCAATTCTTCTATGTAGAAAATCGGATCGTATCCAAATCCGTTTGTCCCTTGTGGCGCTTCTGTAATTATTCCATCACATGTACCTCTTACCGTGAATGTTTCTTTATTAGGTGATGCAACAGCTAAGCAACACACAAAGCTAGCGGAACGTTTTTCTGCTGATACATTTCTTAGTTCTTCTAAAATCTTTACAATGTTTGCCTCGTCACTTTTTTCTTCTCCAGCATATCTAGCAGAATAAACGCCTGGTCGACCATCTAGGGCATCAATACTCAGGCCAGAGTCATCTGCAATTACCATGGTGTTGTAAAGAGAGGAGATCGCCTCTGCTTTTAAAATGGCATTTTCCTCAAATGTCGTTCCCGTTTCTTCTACATCTGGTGCGTCAGGAAAATCTACTAATGTTTTTACCTCGTATCCGAACTCCCCAAATAAAGTAACAAATTCTTTGGCTTTCCCTTGATTGTGCGTAGCAATAATGACCGTTTTCATTATTACTCTCCTCCAATCTTAGACGCTACTTCCCCAAGTGCTTCACGCTGCATCTCCATCAACTCTTGAATACCTTTTTTACCAAGTGCAAGCATGTCTAAAAGTTGTTGATGACTAAACGTCGCCTCTTCACCTGTACCTTGTAGTTCAACAAACTCTTCGTTACTCGTCATAACAATGTTCATATCTACTTCCGCTGAGCTATCCTCCATATAATTCAAATCAAGAATCGGATTTCCTTCACTTACCCCAACACTCGTAGCAGCAATAAAATGCTTAACAGGCAACTTCTTCCAGCCTTTTTCTTCTGAAAGTGTCTCAAGAGCTAACACCATCGCTACAAATGCACCTGTAATAGAAGCCGTTCTTGTTCCACCGTCTGCTTGAATGACATCACAGTCTAACCATATTGTCTTCTCACCTAGTTTTTCTAAATCAACAACAGAACGTAATGCGCGTCCAATTAGGCGTTGGATTTCCATTGTTCTTCCTTGCACCTTACCACGGGAAGATTCACGGATGGTTCGTTGTTCTGTCGCACGAGGTAACATAGAGTATTCAGCGGAAACCCACCCTTTCCCTTGACCTCTTAAAAAAGGGGGAACACGGTCTTCAACGGTTGCAGTACAAATAACTTTTGTATCTCCAACAGAAATCAAAACAGATCCCTCTGGATGTTTTAAATAGTTTGTTTCCATATGTACAGTTCGCAATTCATTTGCTTGTCTTTGATCATGTCTCATAAAATATACTCTCCTTTATCCAAAGAAAAAGAGGAGGTCTTTGACCATCCTCTTGGATTTAGTAGTAGTATATCAAATTTTCTTCTTAATAACTCCCTGTATTTACATTTTCGGGACGAGTTACAGGAGAAATGAGTGATGTACCATCATCCGTAGCTTCCACCATTTCACCATTTACTTGGATAGTAATACGTTCTATACCTGGTTGTTCCGTTAAAGAAAGTGTCAGTGCATTTAACGTATGAGAAGAAACAATGCGATCTTCCATATTCATTAGTATGCCTTCATTAAAATTCAGAGTTAACGTACCATCCGCAATTGTCGGTTCTGACACCAATGCTACTCCAGGCATAAAATCAGAAACTAAAGAAGAAGTGAATGCAGGTCCTTCGATTAGTTCTTGAACAATCTCAGTAGATGCGTTGGTAGATTCAGATGAGATACGTGTCGTAACAGGAACATAGTCATATCCCCCTGCAGTTTGCGTTAAATAATAAACAACTACAGGCTTGGTATTCGTAATATCCACTAAATCACTTGCTAACAAGTTGATTCCCATCCCTCTAGATGTTCCGTTTGCCGCAATCGGAGTGCCATCTACCGGCATTTCCGTTAATTCTTCCCCATTTAACGACAGTTTTACATTTTTCACTCCATCAAATTGCGTTAACGTCCAAGTGATAGATTGTAAAATATGTTGCTCATCTTCTGGTGCGTATGTAGCAAATTCGTTTGAGAAATCTACTACAGCTGTTTCTCCATCCATTTTAACTGTAACTTCTGTATCGGCTGGTAGAACTGCTCTGTAACCGTTTGGAAGTAAATTAGTGATTGGGCCGCCGTCAACTAAATAGTCTAATGCTTGTTGTGCTGCATTTTCTCCTTCAGGTAAGTCAAATGATTGCGGAACAACGTATCCATCTGCACTGATTAAGAACAGGTCTGTACGCACGCTTCCTTCAGGTGCTTCGGTGGAAATGGAAGAAGTGGGATTCGCCTCTTCTCCAGTTGTTTCTACTGCCTCACCATCTTCTAAATAAGAGACCGTTTGTGGTGGATCAATTGCTTCATTACTTTCAAATAGGCCACAGCCTGCTAGATACACACTTGATGCTAATACAGATACAACTGCGACTTGACGTTTTTTGGACATTCTAATTTCCCCCCATGCTCGTTTGTAGTTTATATATACGAGAGGGGTTGTACAAATAGACCAAGCTATCTAAAAAACTTATAGACTAGCAATAGGAAACTTTTCAATAGAGGCTTTCATCACTAAAGGTTCATGAATGGAAAGCCACTCTGTCACTAGCACCCGAAATAAAGCTGGAGATCCTGTTGTATAAAATTCATGGCTTGGATTTGCTTTCGTAGCTAATTTTCTTTGAAAGCCTAATATAGCACTTACTTCTCTTGCCGTTTCATCTCCTGAAGAGATAATTGCCACTTCTTTACCCAAGACATTTTTTATTAGGGGTGCTAATAGAGGATAATGTGTGCATCCTAAAATAACAGAATCAATTGGCTCTTTTTTCAGCGGCTGTAGTGTTTCCTCTACTACTTTACTGGCTATTTCACTGTTAAACTCGTTACTTTCTACCAAAGGAACAAACTTTGGGCAAGAAAGAGGATAAATTTCTATTGTATGATCGATGGCTTTTAGTGCCTCTTCATATGCTTTACTTTTTATTGTACCTAGCGTACCAAGCACACCAATTTTCCCGTTTTGTGTCATCATCCTTGTTGCTCTTGCCCCAGGGTCAATTACTCCCATTACTGGTATATCTAGTGCAGCTTGAATTTCATCTAATACAACTGCAGTTGCCGTGTTGCAAGCAATGACAATCATTTTTACGTCCTTTTTTAGTAGAAAATGTACGAGCTGCCATGTAAATGCTCTTACTTCATCTACCGATCTTGGTCCATAAGGGCACCTTGCTGTATCCCCTATGTAAATAATTTTTTCGTTTGGTAACTGTCTTGTTAGTTCCTTTACCACGGTTAGGCCGCCAGCTCCGGAATCTAATACACCAATTGGTTGGTTCACACTATTCAATCCTCTTTCATTTCATGGTGTAGGTTGTGAAGACTTTTGTGGAGGTTACGAACTTCATCTTGAGAGTGTGTAGACAATAATGATTCCAAATAATCTTGTCTCTGCTTAATAACCTCTTCAATAATTCGTTCCCCTTCTTCTAACAAATGTATCCGAACTACTCTGCGGTCATTAGTATCTCTTACTCTTTGGACTAATTCATTCTTTTCCATTCGGTCTACTAGGTCCGTCGTAGTACTAAATGCTAAATACATTTTTGTAGAGAGTTCTCCTATTGTCATATCACCTACTTCAAATAACCATTGTAACGCAATAAATTGTGGTGGTGTAATGGTATATTGACTCAAAATTTCTCGGCCTTTTTGCTTAATAATTGCAGATATGTATCGTAAGTCTCGCTCAATATCAGCTATTTGTTCTTTTGTAATTGGCGTTTCGTTTTCCATAAAAAGCGTGCACTCCTTTAATTCGTTCCAGTGTCTTGTTCATATTGTCTACGTTTTCTGAAAAAAATTCAAGTAAGTATTCAGGTAAATCTTACGAAACTCGAAGAATTAAGTGCTACCTCTTCCTTATATGTCTCTTCATCCAAACCAAAAACCGGCTTCCCCCGAAAGGTTGCCGGTTTTACGTTAAAGCTTGAGTTCTCCTCTACGTATTAATTCCACGACTGCTTGAGAACGCCCCTTGACTCCAAGCTTTTGCATGGCGTTGGAAATGTGGTTTCTCACTGTTTTTTCACTAATAAACAGTTCACCTGCGATTTCTTTCGTCGTTTTGTCTTGGACCAGTAGTTCAAATACTTCTTTTTCTCGTTTAGTGAGAAGTGGTTTGTGTGTATAATCGTTGTCCTTCAAGTACTGTAACCCTCCTTGCCTTCGCCAGCTGATGACCGCGGGGATGGGTATTGGTCGTCAAAACATCATATGTTTAGACAAGGGTGAGAGTGACTGCGAAACACATTGTTACCTTAATTTAGGCAGTGTTTTTTTAGAATGGAATGAAAATAGTTTTGTTTAAGAAGAAAACAGACTATACTTTTCAATTTACTTACATTTTATTGAACATGTACCGTTTGAAATTCGGATAATGCTTTGTATTCTTCCTCCAACAACTTAGATAATCGAATAAAAATTGAAACTAATTCTCGGTATTTATTAGACGCTTCTTCTACTGGAATGTGTTCGAACGACTCCTCCATCAAGCTACTTACCTCTTCTAAGGCGGCTATTTCTCCTAATGCATACAATCCTACTACTACTGCACCTAAACAAGAGCTTTCTACTGATTGAGGAACTGTTAAAGGCCTTTGAAAGATATCTGACATCATTTGTCTCCAAAACGCTGATTTAGCAAATCCACCTGTAGCCTTAATTCTTACAGATTCACCTGTTAACTCTTCTAGTGCTAGTAAGACAGTGTATAAGTTAAACAAAATTCCTTCTAAAGCTGCTCTAATCATATGAGCTTTTTGATGATGTAGTGTTAAACCGATAAAAGAACCTTTTGCATGAGCATTCCACAAAGGTGCTCTTTCTCCCGTAAAATAAGGATGAAAAAGTAAGCCGTCTGCACCGGGAGATATGGTGCTTGCTATCCTAGTTAAGACATCATAAGGATCTTCTTTATTTGTATTTATTTCAGGTTGACCTAATTCATCTCTTATCCAACGAAAAATGACACCACCATTATTGACAGGTCCTCCAAGAACCCAATGATTTTCCGTAAGTGCGTAACAAAAAATCCTTCCTTTTGGGTCTGTTATAGGTTTGTCCACAACAGTTCTAATAGCCCCACTCGTTCCTATTGTTACTGCTACTTCCCCTTTGCCAATAGCATTTACTCCCAAGTTAGAAAGCACACCATCTGAAGCACCCACCACGAATGGAGTGCTAGCGGGTATACCTAAATGCTCTGCAAGGTTTTCTTTTAGACCCTTTAATTGATGGGTAGTGGGTACTGGTGTAGATAACTGAGTAATTTTTACCCCTGCTAACTCTAACGCTTCTCTGTCCCAATTTAATTGTTCTAAGTTGAATAGCCCTGTTGCTGATGCAATGGAATAGTCAACAACAAACTCTCCAAACATTTTCCATAATATATATTCTTTAATGGATATCCATTTATCAACTGTTGCAAATAAATCCTTGTGTTCATGTTTTAACCACACTAACTTGGATAAAGGAGACATGGGATGAATAGGGGTTCCCGTTCTTCTATAAATGTCATGGCCATTCCATTCATTTTTGATTTTTTCTGCCCACTTAGCGCTTCGATTATCTGCCCATGTAATACTATTTGTGAGGAGCTTCCCTTCCTTATCCACACCAATTAGGCTATGCATGGCTGAACTAAAGGAGATAAAAAGTAACTGACTTGTATCAATTTCAGCTTTAATGATGGTTTCTTTTATTGTTTCTAAAACCGCTTGATAAATATCTTCAGGAGATTGTTCTGCTGTTTGTGGATTCGGTGTATGAAGTGGATATTCAACGGCGTGTTGAGCACGTATTTGTCCTGTTGTTGTGAAAAGGACTGCTTTTGTACTTGTTGTGCCAATATCTACTCCGATGGCTAGTTTTGTCATACGAGTGTCTCCTATCTATGAAATAATCAAAAAAAAGAGAGAATACTATATTCCCTCTATCATACAATATAATTTTCTCTGCTAACTCCTCTATTAATGATTTTTTCTAAAAGTCCATCCAAAGCCTCTCAAAACGTTCTAGACGAGTATATGGTATAATAGCAAAAAGCCTTCTAGGAGGAACTATATATGTCTCGACAAGCATTCAATGCCATTTTTGAACTAACTAGACTATTCTTTGTACTAGTTTTTGTAGGACTTATCATGTACCTAGACGCACACTGGATTTTGTATATACCCGCACTAATTATTCCTGTTTTTGTTACTAGCTACATCCGAAAATACTTCACACGAAATTCAACAAGATGACAAAGCCCATACTTCCTTTGATTTTTCATCCCATTCCACACTTTTACCGGTTTTTGCATGAACCTGCACCATCGTCCCTCTTCCAGTAAAAGCTGTGGAACCATCTTCTTTCCTACCCCAATAATGAATATCTACAGATGAACGACCTAAAGAGTTCGCTTTAACTCCAATCGTTAACTTCTCCCCAAAATAGACTTGTTGTACAAAATCACATTGAAGGTCCGCAACAACTGGAATACATTCTCGAGATTTTAACCAGTCTCCCATAAATCCAACCTTTTCTAAATAGGCAATTCGCGACTCTTCAAAATACACAAATGGAACCGTATTATTCAAATGACCAAACATATCCGTTTCAGAGAACCTTACCGTAATAGGATGAAAATACCTAAATTCACTTGCCCATTTCTCCTGATCTTGAATATAGCTAATTCTAGACATACTACCCCTCCTTAAATTATGACTGAACATTCATTCATATTTATTTTTAGAAAACTCCTTACGAACACGAATGGATCGTAAGGAGTACTTTTTATACGTTATTGTCACTTCCAAAGAAGTTACGGAACATTTGGAACGTCGTATCACGATTTAGTGCTGCAATAGAAGTTGTTAAAGGAATACCTTTCGGACAAGCTTGAACACAGTTTTGAGAGTTACCACAGTTCGCTAGTCCTCCGTCTCCCATAATTGCCTCTAAGCGCTCGTCTTTATTCATTGCACCGGTTGGATGTGCATTGAACAAACGAACTTGTGATAAAGGAGCAGGTCCAATGAAATTAGACTTCTCATTTACATTTGGACAAGCCTCTAAACACACACCACAAGTCATACACTTAGAAAGTTCATAAGCCCATTGGCGCTTTTTCTCTGGCATACGAGGTCCAGGTCCAAGGTCATACGTCCCATCAATAGGAATCCAAGCCTTCACTTTCTTAAGTGAATCAAACATTCTACTTCTATCTACTTGTAAGTCACGAACAACAGGGAACGTTTTCATTGGTTCTAAACGGATAGGTTGTTCTAACTTATCAATTAGTGCAGTACAAGATTGACGAGGTTTGCCATTAATCACCATCGAACAAGCACCACAAACTTCTTCTAAACATCCCATTTCCCAGTTTATCGGAGTTGTTTCTTTTCCATCCTTGTTCACTGGATTACGACGAATTTCCATTAATGCAGAAATTACGTTCATGTTAGGTCTGTAAGGTAAAACGAATTTTTCTTCATAAGGGGCTGAATCAGGTGTGTCTTGACGAACAACAATAAATTCAACCGTCTTTTTCGTTTCCGTCGCCATGATTAGTTATCCCCTTTCGCTTTAGAATAGTCACGCTTACGTGGTGAAATTAAAGAAGTATCAACTTCTTCATAATGGAAAACAGGTGTATTATTCTCTGCATCAAAACGAGCCATCGTTGTTTTTAAGAAGTCCTCATCATTACGCTCAGGGAACTCAGGCTTGTAGTGTGCTCCACGACTTTCATCACGGTTTAAAGCACCGATTGTTACTACACGAGAAAGCTGTAACATGTGATCTAATTGTCTAGTGAATGTTGCACCTTGGTTACTCCACTTAGAAGTATCATGAATGTTAATATTTTTAAAACGCTCCATTAACTCTTGAATCTTTTCGTCCGTCTTCTTTAACTTGTCGTTATAACGAACTACTGTCACATTATCCGTCATCCATTCTCCTAATTCTTTATGAAGAACGTATGCGTTTTCTGTTCCATCAAGCGTCATAATATCATTCCATTTTTGCTCTTCTTCTTTCACATGACGATCAAAAACAGTGGAAGAAATATCTTCTGCAGTCTTATCTAGTCCTTTGATATACTTAACCGCGTTAGGTCCAGCGACCATACCACCGTAAATAGCTGATAATAGAGAGTTTGCTCCTAGTCGGTTTGCACCATGTTGTGAATAATCACATTCACCAGCAGCAAATAATCCTGGGATATTTGTCATTTGGTTATAATCTACCCAAATACCACCCATTGAATAGTGAACTGCAGGGAAGATTTTCATTGGAAGTTTTCTAGGATCATCACCCATAAACTTCTCATAAATCTCTATGATTCCGCCAAGCTTAACATCTAGTTCTTTTGGATCTTTATGAGAAAGATCTAAGTAAACCATGTTTTCGCCGTTAACACCTAGCTTTAAATCTACACACACATGGAAAATTTCACGAGTAGCAATATCACGTGGTACTAAATTTCCATAGGCAGGGTATTTTTCTTCTAAGAAATACCAAGGCTTACCGTCTTTGTAAGTCCAAACACGACCACCTTCACCACGAGCAGATTCACTCATTAAGCGTAGCTTATCGTCACCAGGAATAGCAGTTGGATGAATCTGAATAAATTCTCCATTTGCATAGTAAGCACCTTGTTGGTATACGATAGAAGCTGCAGCTCCTGTATTGATGACAGAGTTAGTTGATTTTCCGAAAATAATTCCAGGTCCACCAGTTGCCATAATAACAGCATCTGCTTTGAACGTTTTAATTTCCATCGTACGTAGATCTTGACCTACGATACCGCGTGCTACTCCTTCGTCGTCTAAAACAACCCCAAGGAATTCCCAGCCTTCATATTTAGAAACAAGACCAGCAACTTCATATCTTCTAACTTGTTCATCTAGTGCATATAACAACTGCTGCCCAGTAGTAGCACCAGCAAATGCTGTACGGTGATGCTGTGTTCCACCAAAACGACGGAAGTCTAACAACCCTTCTGGAGTACGGTTAAACATAACTCCCATACGGTCTAATAAATGAATAATTCCAGGTGCAGCTTCACACATTGCTTTTACAGGGGGCTGATTCGCTAAGAAATCTCCTCCATAAACTGTATCGTCAAAGTGTTCCCACGGAGAATCGCCTTCCCCTTTTGTATTTACCGCTCCATTTATACCACCCTGCGCACAAACTGAGTGGGAACGTTTCACCGGTACAAGTGAGAATAAATCAACTGGTGTACCAGTTTCTGCTATTTTAATCGTGGCCATTAGTCCAGCAAGTCCGCCACCTACAACGATTACTCTTTGTTTACCCAATTCTCTCACTCCCTTTTCTGACTACCAAACATTCATGCTCTCTATCTATCACACGAATGCGAAAATTGCTCTAAGTCCAACTACACTCAATATTACGAAAAGACCCATAGTTACATAAGTCGAGATTAATTGAGATTTTGGTGATAACGTTAATCCCCAACTTACCCCGAAAGACCACAATCCATTTGCAAAGTGGAAGATTGCTGCAATCACTCCGATTACATACCATACAACCATTAATGGATTACTCAAGATATTCTCCATCATTTGGAAATTAACTTCTGCTCCAAAAGCGGCAGCTACACGCGTTTCCCATACATGCCATGTGATCCAAATAACAAGTAGAACACCTGTAATTCGTTGAAAAACGAACATCCAGTTTCGAAATGTACCAAAACGAGATGTATTATTTTTCGCAGTAAATGCAATGTAAATTCCGTAAACCGCGTGGAAAAGAAGAGGAAGAAAAATGATGAAAATTTCTAATGCGTACCTAAATGGAAGACTTTCCATAAAATGCGCAGCATCATTAAATGCTTGTTCACCCTTTGTAGCAAAGTGGTTAACTACTAAGTGCTGTGTAAGAAACAGACCAACTGGAATGACTCCGAGTAAAGAGTGAATTCTACGAAGCCAAAACTCTCGATTACCAGCCATGATTTACCCCCTATTGTTCAGCAATTCTCAATCCCTACTAGAAATATTCCCCTCTTAATCTAGTAAAACGAGCGTTGAGATGAAGCCATTTTCTTTGTCATGTTCATTGTACTCCCACTTGCTGGTACCGTCAAGAAAACGTATACATAAAATAATTATTATGTGCTAACTATTTTTAATATACTGATAACATATTATTTAATTGAAAAACCTTATCAATTATGAGGCTATATCACAAATTTTATATCTTACTAAAATGAGTATTCATTCACAAACATATCTTTCCATAGTCTAGAGCATATTCCCTATTTATTTCTTCCAATAAGTTATGGCTTAAGCTTAAAACACATATCGTGTATACTATGGTTGGAAGAGAGGGGCATATACAATGACAGTAGAAGAAAAACAAGAGGTTACCTCGCATCAAGTTTCTACTTTTGGAGTAGAATTACTTCGCGACGTTTTATTACCTGAAATCTTAGGTAAACACTCGGAAGAAGTAATGTATTGGTCTGGAAAACATCTAGCAAGAAAATTCCCCGTAGCAGACGAAGCAGAATTGGTCTCATTTTTTCATGAAGCAACTTGGGGATATTTAACAAAACAATCCGAAAGTCGAACGGGTGTTGTTTTTGAATGTTCAGGTGAATACATAGAAAAGAGACTTTCCTTAAAGGAGACACCGTCCTTCTCGTTAGAAGCGGGTTTCTTAGCGTTGCAGGTCGAGCAACAAGTGAAACGAAGAACAGAATCAACGTATACGATTGAAAAGCGCAAGAAAAAAGTAACATTCACGTTGAAGTGGGAAGAATTCGTTAAATAAATTTCTTTCTTACATAAGAAAAGTACATAATGCTTGTACATAACACAAAAGGTACATTCAAAAAAACGAATGTACCTTTTGTGCGTCGAATTTTAATTTATAAAACTGCAGAATTAGCAACTTTGTAGATTATAACTTTGGGATTGGAGCGGAAGGGGGCGACTCCTACAGGAAAGGTGGGTTACTGAGACCCCCCAGGAGCGTTCGCAAAGTGATGCCGTGTCCAGCTGCAGGTGCGCAACCGCTCGGAAAAGTCCAAAAGCCCTCCGGTGGCTGAAGAGCTGCCTCCTCGGTCTTCCAAACTTTTCTGCCGCGGCTGAACGCGCGCCTTTCGCTTTTCGTAGTGGAAAGCGTCCCCCTGCAGCGGAAATCCCTGTGCAGTCACTTTTGGCTTTAGCCCCGGAATTTTTAAATTTTATTTAATTCATACTGTCTCTTCCACAAACATATCTAATCCGAATGCAGTATGTAACACTCCTGCAGCTCGAAGCATGTCGTGCTCATCAATAACAGTAGATACTTTAATTTCAGATGTACTAACCATCTTAATCACCATGCCATTTTCCGTTAACACATCAAACATTTGTGCAGCAACTCCAGGATTGGATGCCATACCAGAACCAACGATAGACACTTTTGCTAAACCAGATTCTAATTCTAATCCTGTAAATCCAATTTCATTCTCAGCAGTTTTCAGAATCGACTGCACTTCTTCAAGGTCTTCTGACTTGATAGAGAAAGAAACACTCGCTTCTTCTTTTTCTGTTAAACTCTGAATAATGATATCAACATTGATGAAATGTTTTGCTAACAAACTAAAGATGGAGGAAATTCCACTCCACTGAGCTTTAGGTCCTCTCACTGTTACACGAGTAATATCTTTTTCAAACGCTACCCCACGAACGACTAAATTCTGTTCCATTTCCGCTTCCTCCTTAATCTTCGTTCCTTCTTCTTCCACCATACTAGATCTAACTTCTAACGTTACATCGTAGTTCTTTGCATATTCCACTGCTCTTGGATGTAAAACGCCCGCACCAAGATGAGCTAGTTCTAACATTTCATCATACGAAATTTGACTTAATTTACGTGCTTTTGCAACATATCTAGGATCGGTTGTGTAAACGCCGGTAACATCTGTATAAATGTCACACCTGTCAGCTTCTAGTGCTGCAGCCAGTGCAACTGCTGTTGTATCCGAACCACCACGTCCTAATGTAGTTAATTCCGCTTGTTCCGTCATCCCTTGGAAACCAGCTACAACTACCACTTTCCCTTCCTTTAGAGCATTTTGTATACGGATTGGCTCAATTGAGGAAATTCGAGCATTACCATGTACCGCCTCTGTTCGCATACCTGCTTGCCATCCCGTGAAAGAAATCGCATCTTGGTCCATTTGTTGCAATGCCATTGTTAGTAAGGAAATTGTCACTTGCTCCCCTGTCATTAGAAGCATATCCATTTCTCTTTTCGAAGGTTGGTCTGTAATTTGTTGTGCTAGCGATACCAGTTCATCTGTTGTCTTTCCCATCGCAGACACAACAACTACTACGTCATGACCATTTTGTTTTTCTTGTATTACTCTACGTGCCACATTTTGGATTCTTTCTACAGACCCAACAGAAGTTCCGCCAAACTTTTGAACAATAAGTCCCATTATTTCTCCTCCTCGATACTTTCCCATCTCATTTCAACCGTGCTAACGTTTTTATAAACAAAGGGTACTAAAATTATCCTGGTCACTTCCCAATAGAAAAGGCCATGAGTATGCGCTACTCATGGCCTGAATGATAAAATCTATTGTCAGGTGTGATAGCACTCCAAGGTCAGCCCTTGACAGTAAATAGCTTATTCAGCGTTTTACCAGAAACAGTAGTGATAAGTTCTTTGTTTCTTCGGCGATCATGCCTTTCCCTGTTTTTCTTCGAAGCTTATCCTTCTCCAAACAAGTACTTTTCATTTCTCGCACCTCTATCTACACAAATGTGTAAATGTTATATGAAATTTGTGTTTGATTATAGCACGGATAAAATTAACTGACAATGCTAATCCTGAAGTTTCTCAAAAACTTTTTCTGCAACATTTGTAGGCAGTCCTGCTCGCTGTAAATCTTCTAAAGTCGCTTCCTTCATTTTCTTAATGGATCCAAAGGTTTTTAGGAGCTGCTTTTTACGAGTTGGTCCCACACCTGGAATATCGTCTAGGATAGATTGAAATGCTGATTTACCTCGAACTTGTCGGTGAAAAGTAATCGCAAATCGATGCACTTCATCTTGTATACGTTGAAGTAAATAAAACGCTTGGCTGTTTCTATCCAAGGGTACAATTTCTAATGGGTTTCCAAACAATAATTGAGAAGTTTGATGTTTATCATCTTTGGCTAGCCCAGCAATAGGAATCCAGAGCCCTAACTCATCTTCTATTACTTCTCGTGCAGCTTCGATTTGTCCTTTCCCACCATCAATTAGGATTAAATCAGGCAAGGGTTTTTCTTCTTTTAAAAGCCTAGAGTACCTTCTTCGAACAACTTCTCGCATAGAACCGTAATCATCTGGCCCTTCCACCGTTTTAATTTTAAATTTTCTATAATCACTCTTTGCTGGTTTACCATCTAAAAATACAATCATAGCAGAAACAGCATCAGAACCTTGGATATTAGAATTATCAAATGCTTCAATTCGGGTTGGTGTTGCAATACCCATTTTTTCACCAAGTGTGTCTATTGCTTTAATCGTTCGTTCCTCATCTCGCTCAATAAGAGAGAATTTATCAGATAGAGCACCTTGTGCATTTTTAATCGCAAGTTCCACCAGTTCTTTTTTCTTCCCAATTTGCGGTTGAACTATTTTTACTTCCATAAACTTCTCCGCAAGCTCTTTATCAATTGTTTTAGGAAGATAGATCTCTTTAGGCTTAATATGATTTGCTTTTGTGTAGAATTGACCTAAAAATGTTAAGAATTCAGATTCTGGCTCATCATATATCGGAAAAACAGAAACATCTCTTTCAATGAGCTTTCCTTGTCTAACAAAGAATACTTGTACACACATCCATCCTTTGTCGACCGCAAAACCAAATACATCACGATCTACTAAGTCTGTCATCGTCATTTTTTGTTTCTCCATTGTTGCCTCTATATGCACAATTTGGTCACGATATTCTTTTGCTCGTTCGAACTCTAAATTTTCCGCTGCTGATTGCATTTTGGTTTGTAGTTCTTTTTTAATTTCTGTATGCCCACCATTCAGAAACCTTGCAATTTCATCAATCATAGATTTGTATGTTGTTTGTTCTACGTCTTTTACACAAGGAGCTAAACATTGACCAATATGATAATACAAACAAACCTTATCTGGTAGTGTAGTACACTTACGAAGTGGATATAGTCTGTCTAATAACTTTTTTGTTTCATTAGCGGATTGCGCATTTGGGTATGGTCCGAAGTATCGTGCCTTATCTTTTTTTACCTTCCGTGTTGTAACTAGTCTAGGATGTCGTTCATTGGTAATTTTTATAAAAGGATAGCTTTTGTCGTCCTTTAACATAATGTTATAACGAGGATCGTACTTTTTAATTAAGTTCATTTCTAGTATTAGTGCTTCAATATCAGAAGAGACCATAATGTATTCAAAATCTTCTATTTCACTAACCAGTCGTTGCGTCTTTCCATCGTGACTTCCTGTGAAATAAGATCTAACTCTGTTCTTTAATACTTTGGCTTTCCCAACATATATAACCGTTCCCTGACGATCCTTCATGAGGTAGCAACCTGGTTGATCAGGAAGAATCGCTAATTTATTTTTCAGGTGTTCATTCACAAAACTCACCTCTTCATTACCAAATATATGTTCTTATATTGTGCCTGATTTAGTGGATTTTCACAATAGGATTTGGTTGCCTACTATTTTTTACTAACTAAAATAAACAGAAAGAAAAAGCTACTAGAAGCAAATGCCCCTAGTAGCTTTTTTGAATTATGCGTGTTTAGAAACAAGTTCCGCTAATGCTTCTTTTGGTTGATAACCAATAACTTTATCAACGATTTCGCCATCCTTCATAAGGATTAACGTTGGAATACTCATAACACCATACTTCCCTGCAGTTTCTTGGTTTTCGTCTACATCGACTTTTACGATTTTAACTTTTTCACCAAGTTCCGCATCTAATTCTTCTAGTACTGGAGCGATCATTTTACAAGGTCCACACCAAGGTGCCCAGAAATCCGCTAGTACTAAACCTTCGTTTGTTTCTGTTGTGAATGTTTGATCCGTTGCATTTGTAATTGCCATTTTACGTTACCTCCTTGAATTGAAACTGGTTACAGTATACCATTATTTTTTTTTCCTATGCGACAATTTTGCTCACATTTTGTAACCACTATCTTAAAGTCTTCATGTTACTTTACCCGTTTTTTTATTAGTTTAAGCATTGTTAAGTAGAAATGCTAGATAAGTGCTCCGCGACATTTTGTTGCTTAGACTAAGCAAAGAGCAGGCCACTTCACGTGGCCAACGCCTAGTTGTCGCGTCGTTAAACCGTAGTCATTAGAGGGCACTACGCTAAGAGCAGGCCACTTCACGTGGCCAACGCCTAGTTGTCGCCGTAAATCTTAGACATTAGAGGGCACTACGCTAAGGGCAGGCCACATCACGTGGCCAACGCCTAGTTGTCGCGTCA
Organism: Mangrovibacillus cuniculi; assembly: GCF_015482585.1. Lineage (NCBI taxonomy): Bacteria > Bacillati > Bacillota > Bacilli > Caryophanales > Bacillaceae > Mangrovibacillus > Mangrovibacillus cuniculi. The sequence continues at coordinate 1,818,415 of NZ_CP049742.1, forward strand.
CGCGACAAAAAGAAGATGAAGCATCAATTGATACTTCATCTTTATGCTTTCCCTTATGAAGTGGCTACTTTTAATTTCTTGAATTCTTCTGTTAATAGAGGAATTACTTCGAATAAGTCGCCTACGATACCGTAATCTGCCACTTTAAAGATGTTCGCTTCTGGATCTTTATTGATTGCCACGATTACCTTAGAGTTAGACATTCCCGCTAAATGTTGAATAGCACCGGAAATTCCACAAGCAATGTATAGATCTGGAGTAATAACTTTACCTGTTTGACCTATTTGTAGCGAATAATCACAGTACTCTGCATCACAAGCTCCTCGTGAAGCTCCTACAGCACCATTCAATACATCTGCAAGTTCTTTTAATGGAGCAAATCCATCTTCACTCTTCACTCCACGTCCACCAGCGATTACTACTTTTGCTTCAGACAGATCCACACCATCCGTAGCTTTTCTTACTACTTCTTTAATAATTGTGCGTAAATTTGTAATTTCTACTGACAATACTTCTGCTTGACCAGAACGAGATGTATCAAGTTCTAATGCAGGAACGTTGTTAGGACGTATAGAAACAAACAGTTTACCATCCGTTACAATTTTCTTTTCAAAAGCTTTACCTGAATAGATTGGACGTGTACAAACTACATTACCACCAGCTAATTCAATAGCAGTTACATCAGATATTAATCCAGATTGTAAGCGTGCTGCTAAACGAGGACTTACATCTTTCCCGATAGAAGTGTGACCAATTACAATCCCTTCTGGTTGCTCTGCTTCAATAGTAGCTAGAGCCGCTTGAGTATACGCATCTGTTGTATATTGAGCTAATAATTCATGGTTCACTACCACCACTCGGTCAGCTCCATATTGGAATAAGGATTCAGAAAGTCCATCTACTCCTTGACCAAGAAGTGCGACAACCACTTCTCCGCCCTCTGCAACTGTCTTACCTGCTGCGATAGCTTCAAATGATACGTTACGTAACTGCTGATCTTTTACCTCTGCAAAAACTAATACTTTTCTTGTCATGATTGATCTCCTCCCCTGTAATTAAAACGAGATTACTTTCGCTTCTTTTTGTAATAATGTTACTAGTTCTTGTACTTGTTCTGATACATCTCCAGTTAACACGCGACCCGCTTCTTTTTTAGGTGGTAGGAAGATTTCAATCGTTTTTGTTTTTGCTTCGACATCATCTTCTTCAAGATCTAAATCATCTAATTCTAATTCTTCTAATGGCTTTTTCTTCGCTTTCATTATTCCTGGTAGTGATGGATAACGAGGCTCGTTCAATCCTTGTTGAGCAGTAGCTAAAAGTGGTAAAGATAGTTGGATTGTCTCGCTATCTCCTTCTACGTCTCTGACGACTTCTGCTTGATCACCGTTGATTGTAAGTTTTGTAATAGTAGTGATGTATGGAATGTTTAATAACTCCGCTACACGAGGACCTACTTGCCCTGATCCACCATCGATCGCTACATTACCTGCAAGAATTAAATCTACTTCTTGCTCTTTTAGGTATTGCTGAAGAACTCTTGCAGTCGTGAACTCATCGCCGTCTTCTACATCATCTTCAATGTTAATTAAAACTGCTTTGTCAGCACCCATTGCTAGCGCTGTACGAAGTTGTTTTTCACTCTCATCCGAACCAACTGTAATAACAGTTACTTCTCCCCCATGTTGATCGCGTTGAACAATCGCTTCTTCAATTGCATATTCATCATACGGATTAATAATAAACTCAGCACCGTCTTCTGCTATTTTGCCACCAGAAAGTGTGATTTTTTCCTCAGTATCAAACGTGCGTTTTAGTAAAACATAAATGTTCATCTATATTTCCCCCAATCCCATATTTGTTCGAATTTATTTCCCCTTAAAAACTGGTTGACGCTTTTCGATAAACGCTTTAATTCCTTCTTGTCCGTCTTCTGAGACGAAAACTTTCCCAAACGCATCAGCTTCTTGCTCAACACCCTCTGCGTAGCGTTCATGCTTGCTATAATTCACTAAATTAAGTGTATGTTTTACAGCAAGTGGACCTTTTAAAGCTATCTTTCTAGCAATCTTTGAAACATATTCTACTAGTTGATCTTCTTCTAAAGCAGCGTTAGCTAATCCCCACTTCACTGCTTCTTCCCCTGTAATCGGATCACTTGTTAGGAGCATTTCTGTTGCTTTTGCCATCCCAACGTATCTTGGAAGACGTTGAGAACCTGCAAATCCTGGTACCAAGCCCAGTTGAAGTTCTGGTAAACCTAACTTTGCCGTTTTGGTGACAAATCTCATATGGCATGCCATAGCAAGTTCTAATCCGCCACCTAATGCTGCGCCGTGTATTGCAGCAATAATTGGTTTGGAGAACGTTTCCATCCTTTCGAATAACTGCTGTCCTTGTCTTGCTAGATTAGAAAAGCCTTCTTTGGATTCAATAGTAGTAAACTCTTTAATATCTGCACCAGCAGAAAAGAATCTGCCTTCTCCTCGAATAACAATTACTCGAACTTCTTCATCGTTTTCAATGCTGTTTAAGTGTTCTGCTAGAGCAAGTAAAACTGAAGAAGCTAAAGCATTAGCAGGCGGTCGGTCAAAAATAATTGTCGCTACACCTTGTTCTTTCTCTAATCTTAGTAATTCTCCCAATGGACTTCCTCCTTTACCTATACTCACTATGATTGACAAGCTTTTAGTAATAATTGATGTACTTTAGGTGCTAATTCTTCTAAATCATATTTTTGTTCATTCATTACCCAAGTAGTAACTGTCTCGTCTATTGTGCCAAAAATCATTTGACGTGCTAGACGAACGTCTAAGTCCTGAGCAAATTCCCCTGTCTCCATACCATCTTTTAATATAGTATCTACTAATTTCAAGTATTCTTTTAATACTTCATTAATTAGTAAACGGATTTCTTTGTTAGATTGTCTCAATTCCAACTGGGTTACTATCGCTAGATTTGGGTCTTGAGCTAGAATGGAAAAATGATTTTGAATTAGCTTGAGTAGTTTATTAGCAGCTTTTGTTTCTTTTTCAATAAGTGGCTGAACACTTTCACTAAATACCGCCATCTTCTCTCTGAACATAGATATTAATATATCTTCTTTGTTCTTAAAATAAAGATAGATTGTACCGTCGGCTACACCGGCTTGTTTGGCAATTTTAGATACTTGAGCTTGATGGTATCCATTATCTGAAATGACTACCACGGCAGCATCAATAATTTGTTTATATTTAGGTTTTGTTTTATTCAATGGTGTGGTCACCTGCCGTGTATTAAATTATGAATGATGATTCATTCATAATTCAATAATAATACCGAAATACTGTTATGTCAACGAGTAAAAGACATTTTTTTCATCATACCGCTTGTCCGAATAAGATGCAAAGAAAAACCCAGCTATATACCCGCCTTCTTTCATAGCCGGAGCTGAGTTGATATCAATTATACTTCTACATTTATACGCAACATCAATCCGTAACTACTTTTGTACTAGTGTAAATCAAGATGATTTGATTTCTTCTTCCGTCAATTTCTTTTTCTCTTCATCGATTAACACTCGTCTGAGGATTTTCCCTACAGCTGTTTTCGGAAGCTCTTCTCTAAATTCATAAATTCTTGGAACCTTGTATGCAGCTAACATTTTCCTAGTAAATGCATCTAGATCTTGTTCCGTTACGGAATGTCCTTTCTTCACCACAACGTAAGCTTTAACTGTTTCACCTCGATATGGATCTGGAACACCAGCAACCACTACTTCTTGCACACTTTCATGCTCATATAATATTTCTTCTATTTCACGCGGGTAAATGTTGTACCCACCAGCAATAATCATATCTTTCTTTCTATCAACAACATAGAAGAAACCATCTTCGTCCATGTATCCAATGTCCCCTGTGCGTAACCATCCATCAAATAGAACAGCGTCCGTCTCTTCTTGCCTGTTCCAATACCCCTTCATTACTTGCGGTCCACTTACCACAATTTCTCCAATCTCCTTCGGTTGTAAAACTTCTGTTCCACCAAGGCTCCAAATTTGAGCATCTGTACTTGGCCATGGAACACCAATGCTACCTTTTCTACGATTATCTCCCCATAAAAAGTTAGAATGAGTAACTGGTGAAGTCTCTGTTAACCCATAGCCTTCCACCAAACGTCCATCAATCACTTTTTCGAATTGCTCTTGAATTTCCACTGGTAATGGAGCAGAACCGCTTATACCCGAATGAACTGATGTAATATCATACTCTTTTAAATTAGGGTGATTTAACAGTCCTATATAGATTGTTGGTGCACCTGGGAACAAAGTAGCTCTCTGTTTTTGAATTGTTTTTAACGTCGTTTCAGGATCAAATTTAGGTAATAGGACCATTTTGTATCCTTGCATGACGGACAAAATTAGTACCGCAGTCATTCCGTATACATGGAAAAACGGTAGTAATCCTAGTACAACTTCTTCCCCTTTTTTACATTTGTACAACCAAGCGTCACACATAGAAGCATTAGCAACTAAATTTTTATGCGTTAACATTACACCCTTTGGAAAACCAGTTGTTCCACCAGTATATTGAAGTAGTGCTAGGTCTTCTTCAAAATTTAAATCTAATTTCGGAAGTTCCCCTTTTCCTTCTTTTAAGAAGGTCTTCCAAACTTTTGATTCTTCACCGTGCGTCACTTTCACAACAATGCCGTATTGTTTCTTTTGCACAAATGGATATAACATGTTTTTCGGAAATGGTAAGTAATCTTTGATACCAGTTACAATTACTTGTTTCACATCCGTTTGTGCTTTAACAGACATTACCCTTGGATACAGAATATCCAATGTAATTATAGCTTTTGCCCCTGCATCTTTTAACTGGTACTCAATTTCTCTCTCTACATAAAGTGGATTCATTTGCACAACAATTCCACCAGCATAGAGAATGCCATAATAAGAAATAATGGACTGTGGACAGTTTGGTAGCATGATTGCGACTCTGTCTCCTTGTTTTATCCCACTATCTACAAGTGCTCTACCGCATTGCAATGCCTGTTGATGTAATTCTTTATACGTCATTTCAAAGCCCATAAAGTGAACCGCTACTTTGTCCCCATATAACTCAGCAGCTTCCGTTAGATACGTGTGTACTGGTACAGAACGCAATGAAAGCTCCGTAGGTATCTCGGGTGGGTATTGATCTAACCATACTTTCGTCATAACTCTCCCCCTCGTCATGAAAAAATTTTGAAAATTACGTCTCTTCTACATTATAGTATGCGCTTACATTCTAGTAAACAACAAAAAGATAATGACTATTGTCCTAGATTTAGGTGGAGTGCTCATTTTTAAGGAAAATACATAACTTTTTGGAAATATGTGCAGACTCCGCGAATTTGTGTGCAGAATTCTGGAAATGTGACCGGACTCCTCCAAAATGTGTGCAGAACTCCGGAAATGTGACCGGACTCCTCCAAAATGTGTGCAGATCTCTGGAAATGTGACCGGACTCCTCCAAAATGTGTGCGGAACTTCGGAAATGTGACCACACTCTACAAGCTCATGCTCCAAACGCAAATAACCCCCTGTTTCCAATTAGAACAGAGGGTTAATTCTCACTAAATATAATTCCTATTTAAATAAACATAACTCTTTCTTCTTACGTGTTAGTTATCCAAAAATAAACACCAAATATTAAAAACAAACTACAGACTACCAATAACACTTTTGCTAATGTCTCCACTTGCACTCACCTCAGATCCCTGCACCAATGACGAAGGATAAGCCTACGGAAATAGTTAGCGATATAAATCCTACAGCTCGATTATCTTTTTCTATCTCTTCATCAATTTTAAACGCTGGAGTTAAAAACTCATAAATGAAATACCCAATCATTAATAAAAAGAAACCATACACTCCAGAAACGAGCATCGTTACTAACTCATCATGTTGTGCAATTGAAGCCCTAAAAATATTCATAATCCCAAAGATCTTTCCACCAGTTGCCATTGCAACGGACAGGTTTCCTTTTTTTATCTCTTCCCAATTCTTATACTTTGTCACTAACTCAAACAAAGCAAGGAATAGAACTACTGATAAAATGACGACACTAAAATAACCGGCTGTTTCTACGTAAGGATTTCCCCAAAATTCCGCCAAACTATTTCCCCCTTACTTTAGTTCCACGATGGTAACACCTGTACCACCTTCTGTCGCTTCACCAAATCTAATCTTTTTAACCGAGCGATGATTTCTCAAGTACTCCTGCACACCAGTTCGAAGTGCACCAGTTCCTTTACCATGAATAACACTTACTCGAGGATATCCAGCAAGTACTGCATCATCAATATATTTTTCCACTCTCATTAGAGCTGACTCATAGCGCTCACCACGTAAATCTAACTCTAAACTAACATGAAAGTCTTTTCCTTTCACCGTAGCTAAAGGTTTTGGTTCAGCCTTCTTTTCTCCCTTAATAAACTCGAGTTGCTTCTCTTCTACCTTCATTTTCATAATACCAATTTGTACGTTCCATTCTTTTTCAGAGACTTTCTCTAGTAAAGTACCTTTTTGTCCAAACGAAAGTACTTTCACTTCATCTCCTTCACGGAGAACACGATTCGTTTTCTTCACTTCTACTTGTTGCTTCTCTGGTTTCTTTGGTGCCGCTTCTTCTAGTCGTTTCCGGATATCAATTAACTCATGCTCTTTGACATCTGTTAAACGATGTTGTTTTAAGAAACGTAAATCTGACATAATTTCTTCCGCTTCTTCTTGTGCTTTTTCCACTACTTTAGCAGCTTTTACTTTTGCTTTTTCAAACAGCTGATCTTTGTATTCATAGTATTCCATCATTTGTTTTTGCATGTCATCGTAGAATCTCTGTGCATCCGTTAGAAGATCATGTGCATCATCCGCTTCTTTTTCTGCACGAAGGCGGTTTTCTTCTAGCGATGCAATCATGTTTTCTACTTCATGACGGTCTGATCCAACCATTCCTTTTGCACGTTCAATTAAGGTATCAGATAAGCCAAGTCGCTTAGATATTTCAAATGCATTACTTCGACCCGGAACGCCTATTAGTAAACGATACGTAGGACTTAATGTGTTAACATCGAATTCCACGCTAGCGTTTACCACTCCTTCACGGTTATATCCGTAGGCTTTTAGCTCAGGGTAATGGGTAGTCGCAATAACGGTCGCACCTGCGCTATACACTTCATCCAAAATAGAGATGGCTAACGCTGCTCCCTCTTGTGGGTCTGTACCTGCTCCTAACTCATCAAAAAGAACTAAGCTACGATTATTTACCTGTTTCATGATTTCTACGATGTTTACCATGTGAGAAGAAAACGTACTTAAACTTTGTTCAATTGATTGTTCGTCACCTATATCGGCAAATACTTGTTCAAAGATTGCAACTTCAGAGCCATCTAACGCTGGAACAAAGAGACCCGCTTGCGCCATTAAGGTACACAGTCCAACCGTTTTTAACGTAACTGTTTTACCTCCTGTGTTTGGTCCTGTAATAACCATAGATGAATGTGGGTTTCCAAGATATATGTCATTAGCCACAGCAGTATCTTGGTCTAATAACGGATGTTTTGCACGCTTTAGGTTAATTTTACCTTCTTGGTTCACAGAAGGTAAAGAAGCTTTCATGACGTGGGCTAGTTTCCCTTTACTAAATACAAAGTCAATATGACCAACAATATCTTGAACTAACATAACTTCTGGTCCGACAAGCGCAACTTCATTGGATAGTTCCATTAGAATACGTTCGATTTCGACCGATTCTCTTGCACGCACTTCTCTCAATTGATTGTTTAATTGTACAACCGCTTGTGGCTCAACAAATAATGTTTGTCCAGAAGAGGACTGATCATGTACAATTCCACCAAAATGAGATCGGTACTCTTGCTTAACTGGAATAACATATCGATCATTACGAATTGTTACAATTGCATCAGATAGCATTTTGGCTGCATTGCTCGAACGTACATAGGAATCTAACTTCTCTCTAATTTTTGATTCATTTTGACGAATTTGTTGACGTATAGCACGAAGCACGTCACTCGCTGAATCTAATACATCCCCCGCTTCATCTATAGCATCTTTAATCGTATGCTCTAAAGCAGTTAAGATTGGTAAAGTATTTACTTGCTCTTCTAAGAAAGGAATATCTACTTCATTTTCGACTAACCCTTCCACAAAAGAGCGCAAATTTTTGGAGACAGCTAATGTACTAGCAATCTGGCGAAGTTCCATCGGATTTAACATCCCACCAATTTCCGCTCGCTTTACATGATGTTTAATTGCGTATATCCCTGAAAGAGGTACATTCCCTCTAATTCTTAATACTCGTACCGCTTCATCCGTCTCTGCTAAACGTTTTTCCACTTCTTCTAAATTAGTGGAAGGGATCAATTTCTTACTAGCCTCCTCTGCAATGGAGGAGGAAGCATGTGAAGATAATAATTGAATCATTTTATCGAATTCTAACGTTCGTAACATTTTTGCATGCATTGTATTCCCTACTTTCTTTTGCCCGTATCTCTTTACGTAAGATGTCTATTTAAATAAGCTTGGAATTCATCTTTTGATTTTGTATTGATAACATTATCTTTAGACAACCATCCCTTTTTACCAATGGAAACACCTAGTTCCATAAAGTCAAGATGAGTAGTATCGTGTGCATCCGTATTAATCATGACGGAAACACCTAGTTCTTTCGCTTTGCGTAAAACTTCGTCGTTTAAGTCAAAACGATATGGGTTTGCATTTAATTCAACAGCCGTATTTGTTTCTTTCGCTAATTGTAATAGTTGGTCAATATCAACGGAGTAGCCTTCTCTTTTCCCAACGATTCGACCAGTTGGATGTGCAATTAAGTCCACATGTACATTCTGTAACGCATTCTTTAATCGCTCCATAATTGTCTCCACAGGCTGTTGGAAAGAGGAATGAATGGACGCAATAACAAAGTCTACTTCGGAAAGTAAATCTTCATCAAAGTCTAAGTCTCCATTTGGTAAAATATCCATCTCTGTTCCTGTAAATATATGAAAGTCATCGAATTCTTCGTTCAGTTGACGGATCTCTTCCATTTGCGCACGAAGACGTTCTGGTGAAAGGCCGTTTGCGACTTTTAAATAATGCGAATGATCCGTTATGGCAATGTACTCATACCCTTTTGCTCTACAAGCCTCTACCATCTCTCTTATCGAATACGCACCGTCAGACCAAGTAGTATGCATATGAACATCGCCGCGAATATCTGAAAGCTTAATTAATTTGTCTTCTCCCAGCTTTTCATCCACTTCTTTTCCTGACTCACGAGCTTCTGGTGGAATAAAAGGTAAGCCGAAATGTTCATAAAACGCTTCTTCTGTTTCAAACGTTAAGACCTCTCCCGTTTCTAGTACCTCTACTCCATACTCACTAATCTTTTCATCTCTCTCTTTTGCCAGTTGTCTCATTCTAACATTGTGATCTTTTGAACCAGTAAAATGGTGAAGTGTCGTAATAAACGCCTTAGGTTCTACTAAGCGGAAATCGACGGATATACTGACGTCTTCCACTTCCATTACTACTGATACTTTTGTATCACCTGCAGCGATAACTTCTTGAACTGGTAGCTTTTTCACTAATTGATCGCGAACTCTTTCCGGATGATTAGTTGCGATAATGAAATCTAAATCTTTTACTGTTTCTCTTACTCTTCGTAAGCTTCCAGCTCTAGAATAGCGAGTTATATCTTCCATGCGTTGCAAAGCTTCTTCTATTAACGTCGCTACCGGCAACGCCGCATAATACGGATATCGATCTGGTCTTTGTCCAACCTTTTCAATAGCCGCTAGTATTTTTTCTTCTGTTTTTGCTCCAAAGCCTGCAAGGGTCTGAACACGGTTCTGTTCACACGCTTCTTTTAGTTGTTCCATAGAAGTTATCCCTAATTCTTGATAAAGTTTCGCAATCTTTTTTCCACCAAGACCTGGTAACTGTAATAATGGTAATAGCCCTTTAGGAGTTTTCTCTTTTAATTCCTCTAATACAGAAGAAGTTCCTGTAGAAATAAACTCATTAATAGCAGCAGCAGTTCCTTTACCAATACCCGATAATTTAGTAACATCGTCAATCATATCCAATGACCTATCATCATTTTCAAGGGCTGCTGCTGCTTTACGAAATGCAGATGTTTTAAATGCATTCTCCCCGTTCAATTCCATATAAATTGCAATAGATTCCAAGTGCTTAATTACTTCTTTTTTGTTCATGTTTCCACCTACCGTACATTATGTCATATATAGTTATTATATCGGAGTTAATTAGGGATTAAAAGCCGAGAGAATAGAGTAGTAAAAATGTGAAGATAAGACACTGAACAAGGAGACTCGGTTAAGAGGATGACACAACACGGAGCTATTACAGATCATGTAAAAAAAGACTGTCCGGCAACTCACACCTGCTGGACAGTCTTAAGCATTTATTGGACGTTGTCAATCCACCATTCCTTTACCTGGTTAGAGAGAATTGGGGTATGTTCTAATATCCACGCTGCTACATTTGAACTTTGTAGACCAACTTGTATAGGCTCAATTGGCAATAATGCGGCTACATATAGTACGATAAATGTTAGTAAATAGACTTCGATAAATCCTAATACACCACCTGCCCATACATTTACTCCTCGAACGATTGGGATGTGCGTGACAAAGTCTAAAGCAGAACCGATAATTTGTAATACAATTCTTACTAACACAAAAATGAGGAAAAATGCGATGACGCGATAATAAGCATCTTCGAATGAACCATTACCTAGAAGCATTTCCACTTCAGATGAACCAAAGGATGGATAAGGAATCCATAACTGAAGAGTAGGAATAATACGCTCATCATAGACAGCAGCAACAATAAATGCAATGATAAAACCAGTCATATGTATAAACTGAAGGATAAATCCTCTTTTTAATCCAATGAGGAATCCCATAATAAGTAACACCAATAAACCAATATCTACCATAATTTTCAGTCCTTTACGAAAAACTTTCGCGAAACCTAAACACCACACGACTAAATGCGACAAAAGGTTCAATTTATCTTAGCATGATTTGAAAATGATTGTCTATGAAAACAAAAAATTCTAACTATTAAATCCATAAATGGAAAGGAACGACAAAATGGGGAACTTAGTATTAAAAGTATCTACCAATACAATAAAAGAAATGAAAGAGTATTATCAAAAATCGTTAAAGTCACCTTCTCCACCTTACACTGCTTTTTCAGCAAAGGTTGGTTCTTGCACGATCACTGCTTATCAATCTGGGAAAGTCATGTTCCAAGGATCTGGCGCTGAAGTCGAAGCGAGTAAATGGGGAAAGGTAGAACCTTCTCAAGCAAAAGCTTCTACTGCTTCTGCTTCTTTACCGAAAGGATTCGAAGGTTGGTCCGTGATAGGATCTGATGAAGTTGGGACAGGAGATTATTTTGGACCATTAACAGTTGTAGCCGCCTATGTCCCAAAAGATAAATTGGCACTTGTAAAAGAACTCGGAGTAAAAGATTCTAAAGACTTAAAAGATCCACAAATTATTACGATTGCCAAAGAATTAATTCATGTAATTCCCTATAGCTTGTTAGTATTACCAAATGATAAATACAATGAAATTCAAGCAAAAGGATATTCTCAAGGAAAAATTAAAGCACTGCTACATAATCGAGCTTTGAGGAATGTCTTACAAAAAATATCTCCTGTGAAACCAGAAGCCATTTTAATAGATCAATTTGCGGAAAAAAATATTTACTACCGTCATATTCAAACAGAAAAAGAAATAGTGAGAGAAAATGTTTATTTCTCAACAAAAGCGGAAGGGTTACATTTATCAGTTGCAGCTGCTTCCATTATTGCTCGTTACGCATTTTTAAAACATTGGGATGAGTTAAGTGAAAAAGCTGGTATCATTTTACCGAAGGGAGCAAGTAACAAGGTGGATGAAGCTGCAGCTAAATTAATACGGAAACATGGGGAAGAAGCTTTGTGGCGATACGCCAAAGTCCATTTTGCCAATACACAAAAAGCGAAGAATTTATTATATAAAAAGCGATAAAACCACGTGAGTCCGTGGTTTTATCGCTTTTTCTTTTTAGAGTTATCAAGCGCAACTTTACTTTTTACTATAGCTTCTCTTATCACTTGCACTTGTACTGTCTTTTCATCCAATTCTAAAACTTGCTCAACTATTGCATTTCTCCCTTTGATTCTTACAGTCGCACCTGTAGCAGGAACCTGCTTCGTTAGTTGGCATAATAGTACAACTCGGTTTTCTACGTAGGAAATTACTTTCATCGTCTCTCACCTTTTCTAGTAAAATAAGTCCACAGCCTATCAGCAATGTACCTCTCTACAACGTATGAGAGCTTGATGAGGGTTATTACTAGATTTATAAAATTTAGTAGGAATGCTCTCCCACTGTCACGTAACAAAAAGCCCACCTAACGAATCAAGTTTCGTTAGGTGGGCTTCCATACTTATCCTCTTAACACTGCGTTTGCTTTTTCTTGAAGGGCAGTAAGCACGCGGTCATGCGCTTTTACTACTTCTTCATCTGTTAACGTTCTTTCTGGATCCATATATTTAAGAGAGAATGCTAAAGACTTTTTGCCTTCTTCCATTTTTTCTCCTTCATATAAATCAAACAGTTTCACTTCTTTAAGAAGTGATTTCCCTGCTTCTAAAATAATCGATTGTAAGGAACCAGCTGTAACATCACTTTCTACAACCAATGCAATGTCACGTGTGATAGAAGGATATCTTGGCACAGTTGTGAAAGATAAAGCTTCAACCGCTGCTGATTCTAACGCCGTTACATCCATTTCCACCACATACGTTTCTTTTAGACCGATATTTTTTTGGACAATTGGGTGTACTTGCCCCACATAACCAATCACTTCACCGTCTAAAAGAATATCTGCTGTTCTACCAGGATGCAATTCTTTTAGTGAAGTGTTTGCAACAAAGCTAATACGATTTCCTAGTTGTAATCTAGTGGATAATGCTTCCACAATTCCTTTTACAACGTAGAAATCAACAGCTTTCTTCTCACCTTGCCACGCATGTTCATGCCAGTTACCTGATACTGCTACTGCTAGACGCTCTTTTTCTTCTGGTAACTGGTTTGCTCCAGTTGATAAGAACACAGAACCTAACTCATAGACAGCAACAGATTCTAGCTGACGCGCTTGGTTATAGGCAACGACTTCTAACAATTGTGGCACGATACTTAAACGAAGTCGACTTCTCTCTTCACTCATTGGTAAAGCTAATTTCACTGGCTCTCTTTTCTCTAGAGCAAACTGAAGAGATTTCGACTCACTTGTTAAAGAATACGTAATAGCTTGCTTTAAACCCGCTCCTTCAAATGTGGAACGAATTTCTCTACGTAAACGTTGACGCTTGGAAAGCTGTCCAGTTGTCGCAACCATTGTTGGTAATACGGAAGGAATCACGTCATACCCATAGATACGTCCCACTTCTTCAATTAGATCTTGTGGAATAGTAATATCTCCACGACGAGTAGGAACCGTAATGTCAAACGTACCATCTGATTCTTTCACCGTGAATTGAAGACGTGTAAAGATGTCCTTCACTTCATCTACTGTTAAACTTGTTCCTAATAAAGAGTTGATATGGTTCATCGTAACTTGAACCGTAGCTTCTACCGGCTGCTCTACTTGTACTTCTGCTTCTCCAGCTAAAACTGTTCCACCTGCAAGCTCTTGTAATAAGTATGCCGCACGATTTGCAGCTGCTTTCACGCGATTAGGATCTACACCTTTTTCAAAGCGAGCACTTGATTCACTGCGTAAACCATGGCGCTTAGACGCTTGACGAATTAATTGTGGATTAAAGTAAGCAGACTCTAGTAAAACTGTAGTTGTGCTATCAGATACTTCTGTCGCTTCCCCGCCCATGACACCAGCTAACGCCACAGCTTCTTTACCATTTGTGATAACGAAGTCTTCTTCCGTCAATTTACGCTCTTCTCCGTCTAATGTAACAATCGTCTCTCCAGCATTTGCTTTACGAGTTTCTACAATAGTAGAACCAAAACGATCATAATCAAATGCATGAAGTGGTTGACCGTACTCCATCAATACATAGTTTGTAATGTCTACTACGTTGTTGATAGGACGAATTCCAGCAGCTGCTAAACGAGCTTGCATCCATACTGGAGAAGGTTTTACTGTTACATTTTTAATTACTTTCGCAACGTAATGTGGGTTAGACTCATGGTCTTGAAGCATTACTTTTACCGCTTCATTTGCTTGATCCGCTGCTTCTCTAATAGTAAACTCAGGCAACTTCACTTCTTTACCTAGAATTGTTGCGACTTCGTACGCTACCCCTAGCATACTTAAGCAATCCGAACGATTAGGTGTAAGACCCAACTCTAATACAGCATCATTTAAATGCAATTGCTCTAATGCATCTTCCCCGACTGGAGCATCACTTGGGAAAACATAGATTCCTTCTGCATATTCTTTTGGAACTAATTTTCCTTCTACTCCTAGCTCTTGAAGAGAACAAATCATTCCGTGCGAAGCTTCCCCGCGTAATTTTGCTTTTTTAATTTTAAAGTTACCTGGTAGCACTGCGCCTACAGTAGCTACAGCAACCTTTTGTCCTTTATCGACATTCGGAGCACCACAAATTATTTGCACTGGCTCTTCTGCACCGATATCCACAAGACATTTATTTAATTTATCGGCATCTGGGTGCTGTTCTTTTTCTAACACGTGACCGACCACGACACCAGATATACCTTCATTACGAACTTCCACACCTTCCACTTCAACACCAGCACGAGTAATTAAATCAGCCAGTTTTTCGGCAGAAACTTCTTGCACATCTACATATTCTTGTAGCCATTTATATGAAACAAACATGTGAACTCCTCCTTATTCGTGTACCGAGAACTGTTGTAAGAATCTGCTATCATTTGTATAGAAATGACGAATATCATCTACACCATATCGAAGCATCGCAATTCGCTCCACTCCAATACCAAAAGCGAACCCAGATAATTCTTTTGCATTGTATCCATTCATCTCTAGTACGTTTGGATGCACCATTCCTCCGCCTAACACTTCAATCCATCCAGTGTTTTTACAAACGGAACAACCTTTTCCATTACACATCTTACAAGAAATATCAATTTCTACTGATGGTTCAGTGAATGGGAAGAAACTTGGACGAAGACGAATTTCACGCTCTTCTCCAAACATTTTCTTCGCAAAAACTTCTAACGTCCCTTTTAAGTTCGCCATCGAAATGTCTTTTCCGATTACTAACCCTTCAATTTGCATAAATTGATGTGAGTGCGTAGCATCATCGCTATCACGTCGATACACTTTACCAGGACAAATAATTTTAATTGGTCCTTTTTCTACATTTCCTTCCATTGTTCTTGCTTGAACGGTAGAAGTATGTGTACGCATTAATAAATCATCTGAGATATAGAAAGAATCTTGCATGTCTCGAGCAGGATGACCTTTTGGAAGATTTAGCGCTTCAAAGTTGTAGTAATCCTTTTCCACTTCTGGTCCTTCCATTACGCTGTAGCCCATTCCAATAAATAGATCTTCCATCTCTTCAACAATTTGCGTTAGTGGGTGACGAGAACCTTTTGAAACCGGACGACCTGGTAAAGTAACGTCAATCGATTCAGAAGCAAGTTGTGCTTTTACTTCTTCTTCTTCTAACAATTCTTTTTTCGCTTCTAACTTTTCTGTGATTTCTTCACGAACGACATTTACCAAAGCTCCCATTTTCGGACGCTCTTCTGCAGAAAGTTTGCCCATTCCTCTAAGTACTTCCGTGATCGGTCCTTTTTTCCCTAAATAAGCAACACGAACATCATTTAGTTCTTTTAATGTTGTAGATTGTTCAATACTTGCCAGAGCTTCTTGCTTAAGCTGGTCTAACTTTTGTTGCATTTCCATGTAAATTCCTCCTTATCAACCTTTGGAAAACAATAAAAAACCTCCTCCCAAAAAAGGGACGAGGTTTGAATTCGCGGTACCACCCTTGTTAAGGCTAGTAAATAGCCTTCACTCGATTGCCGTTAACGAGGCAAGTCGGAATTCCTTTACCCTTTTAAAAAGAGGTCCCGGAACTCACTCTGGAGGTGAACTTCCATTGTTTAATCTTTAGAACGCTTCCAGTCAAGGCGTTCATTCCCTAAAAAGATAAACACAACGTACTTTTCTCCGTCTACGTATTACCTGTATATGTTTTACCTACGGACATTGTATGTTAAAAGCTGTACAATGTCTAGTCGTTGGATAAAAATCCATTTTATTTTGTAAAATGGAACATTAAAACGCCAGCTGCTACACCTACGTTTAAGGATTCTGCTTTACCAGCTAAAGGTATATAGACATTGGCAGTTGTCTTCTCTAAAATTTCTGTTTTCACACCTTGACCTTCATTCCCTACAATTAATGCAAACTTCTCTGGAGGTGTAACAGAAAATACAGAAGTAGCGTTTTGTAAAGACGTTCCAAAAGTAGGAACATCGTTCTCCTGTAAGTCATCTAGTAGCGCTTCTAAATCTTCTCGTATTATTGGTAAATGTACGTGACTTCCTTGGGCAGAACGCAACACTTTTCCATTGTATAAATCCGCAGAACCTTTTCCTAAAACAATTGCATCAAAGCCTGCTGCATCAGCTGTTCTAATCAATGTCCCAACGTTACCTGGATCCTGAACAGAATCAAGTAGTAAGATTTTTTTCCAAGCTGTTTGATACTTGTTTTGTTTTGGCATTTCACAAACAGCAAATACAGCTTGTGAATGTTCCGTTTCTGCTAGTGACTCTGCTGCAATAGCAGAAAGATAGGTAATCTCGACTCCATCTACATTCCATTTGCTTGGGATACGGATTTCTTCTGAAACTAATAACGTTACGATTTCATCTTTAGCATGTAGTAGCATTTCCTCCACAAGATGAAATCCTTCTAGTATATATTGTTGCCTTTTTTCTCTTTCTTTTCGTTGTGTTAGTTTCTTCCATTGTTTTAACTTTTCATTTTGTGCAGATCGTATAACCGTGGTCATAATACCCTCTCTTTCCTCACATAATCCTCAAGACTCGGGTAAAACTACTAATGATTGACCCTATATTTTAAAAGGAGGATTTTCCATGAATTTAAATTTACGTCAAGCTATATTAAACAACATTTCTGGAAATAACGAAAGCCAACTACAAGAAACTATTGTAGATGCAATCCAAAGTGGCGAAGAAAAAATGCTACCTGGTCTTGGCGTTCTATTTGAAATCTTCTGGAACAGCGCACCTCAAGACGAGAAAACAGCTGTATTAGAGACGATTGCAGACCAAGTGAAGTAAATCTTTTATGCTGACACCGTAGGACTTGTTGTTCTATGGTGTTTGTTTTTGATGGTGTTTCTCTTGGAGGGTCGTCGCATTCCTCGGAGTTCGGTCGCTTTCCTCTAAGTTCGGTCGCTTTCTCAGAAGTTCGGTCGCTTTCCCCGAAGTTCGGTCGCTTTCTTCAAAGTTCGGTCGCTTTCCCCGAAGTTTGGTCGCTTTCTTCAAAGTTCGGTCGCTTTCCCCGTAGTTTGGTCGCTTTCTTCAAAGTTTGGTCGCTTTCCCCGAAGTTTGGTCGCTTTCTTCAAAGTTCGGTCGCTTTCCCCGAAGTTCGGTCGCTTTCTTCAAAGTTCGGTCGCTTTCCCCGAAGTTTGGTCGCTTTCTTCAAAGTTCGGTCGCTTTCCCCGAAGTTTGGTCGCTTTCCCCGAAGTTTGGTCGCTTTCCCCGAAGTTTGGTCGCTTTCTCCTAAGTTCGGTCGTTTTTTCAGAAGGTTAATCACGTTTTAAGATATTCTGCACTTATCATCAGCATCCCCACTAAATCAGCAAAAGAGACGGAGTTATCCGCCTCTTTTTCATTAATCAAATGTAATTGTATCAACCGCTTTGCGATCTAGACGCTTAATTACTTCTACAATCAACTTAACTGCCTTCTCGTAGTCACCTTTGTGCAACATTGCTGCATTGGAGTGAATGTAACGAGTTGGGATCGTGATAGAAAGAGAAGGTACTCCGTTTGCCGTAATGTGAATCGCACCAGAGTCCGTTCCTCCACCTGGCATTGCATCGAATTGATAAGGGATATTCAGCTCATCCGCTACATCCGTTACGTAATCACGAAGACCTTTATGAGATACCATAGACGCATCGTAAAGAACGATTTGTGGACCGTCCCCCATCTTACTTAGCGCTTCTTTCTCTGTTACACCTGGAGTATCACCAGCGATACCTACGTCTACTCCAAATGCTATGTCTGGCTTAATTTGTGAAGCAGATGTGCGCGCTCCTCGTAAACCAACTTCTTCTTGAACAGTTCCAACGCCGTAAACTACGTTTGGATGTTTCTCGTCTTTTAATTGTTTTAATACATCAATTGCAATAGCACAACCGATGCGGTTATCCCACGCTTTCGCAAGAAGCATGTCAGGGTTTTTCATCACTGTGAATTCAAAGTATGGAGTAACCATGTCTCCAGGACGTACGCCCCACTCCAACACTTGATCCTTAGAAGTTGCACCAATATCTACAAACATATCTTTAATATCTACAGGCTTTTTACGAGCTTCTGGAGGCAAGATATGAGGTGGTTTTGATCCTATAACACCAGTAATCTCCTCACCAGAGCGAGTAGTAATAGTTACACGTTGTGCTAGCATAACTTGGGACCACCAGCCTCCAACTGTTTGAAAACGAACAAATCCTTTATCTGTAATAGAAGTAACCATGAAACCAACTTCATCAAGGTGTCCTGCTACCATGATTTTTGGTCCATTTTCCTCTCCAATTTTCTTAGCAATTAGGCTTCCTAATCCATCCGTTTCTATTTCAGTAGCATATGGAGCAATCCACTTTTTCATCACTTCACGAGCTGCTCGCTCATTACCTGGAACACCATTAGCATCCGTTAACTCTTTTAACATTGTTAACGTTTCGTTATTTGTCGTCATTGAGACCCCTCCAAAAGCTTATTTTTATGTATAGATACTATTATATCGAACTACACCCTAGTTGCACAAATATTCTAATAACCGCTCTCTTGCCTCTGATAGTTTATTGCATTTTTTTCATCGTATGCAGCTTCCATTTCCGCTCTAGTAAAACCTAAAGCTGAGCCTAAAGATATGTACATACTGAATAAGTGTTGGTACTTTTCTATATTAACTTCTGGTGATAAAACAGCTAATTCTTGATACATTCCTTTAAATAGGGAAGTCAGGTCAGTGTCTACTTGTTCCTCTTTCCACTCTGTTTCATTTTCGAAACCAAGTTCTATTCCTAGTGAAAGAAGAAAGTGAAATCCATCTATGTACTCTTCTAAAATAATACTTTTTTCAGAAGCAGGTTTCTTACTCCAAAATTTAAAACACCTTGTTTCGTTTGCTAGTTCACCTAATTCTACTAGAAAGGCAACTTGTTTTTTTGTAAAAAGAGAATCTTGTGTAACAGCTTGAGTTGTTTCGATGTAATGGTCTAATTTTCTTTGCTTTTCAAACCAATTTTTTAGCGTCACTTTTACTCCTCCTAAAAATAGTTGATAAAAAAATGAAACATTTTTACTCTCACATACGTAAATAAGTAACTACCCTTATGCAAACATTTTGGGAACCTTAGGAAGGATGGTGTATATGATTTTAAGGTTCATACTATTTATCGCTTTTTGCTATTTTATTTATCTTGGAATTCGGTATTTCTTTCATCCCAAAAGAAAGCTTGAAGCAGCTGTCGAATCAGGTGCATTTTACTTTTATGATGATGAAAAAAATGTACGCCATAATTTCTTGATGACGTACAAAGGTTGTTTATTTGAAGGAGAAAAATACCTCGGCACCACTAAAAATGCTTTTGATGTAGTCTCTATTTTCATATGGCCTCATAAAACAGAGAAATTAAAAGGATTTACGTATGATGATTTTACCTTCATGGAAGCGCAAATCAAAAGTGTATATCCTAACGCAAAGCTCGATTGGAAAAAGCCTATTCAAGATTTCCTAGCGTCAAAAAATAAACGTTGGGATGACTTATTGGATTCATCCAAGTAGGTTATTTTGCTCAGCCCATAACCAAATTAAAAACCATACCACGGTCAAAAATGGGATTCCCAATTTGAAGGAGGTATGGTTTGTTTTATGTCTAACTACTCGCATAGCTATCCACATACCAAATGCTCCACCAAGTATTGCTACCGTCCAAAGTGTCTTTTCAGAAGTACGCCATTCCTTATTCATGGCTTTCTTTTTATCTTGTTTCATCAAGATATTTCCAACATAGCTTAATGCCATGATATAAACTAATAAAATCATGTGCTTGGCTCCTTTAATGTAATGGCAAAAAAACCACCTATTTCTAGGTGGTTTTTACTGTTCATTAAGAAAGTTTTGCTTTTGCTTGGTTTGCTAATTCAGCGAATGCTTTCTCATCGCTAACTGCAAGCTCAGCAAGCATTTTACGGTTAACTTCGATACCTGCAAGTTTTAAACCGTGCATTAAACGGCTATAAGATAGTCCGTTCATACGTGCTGCCGCATTGATACGTGTGATCCATAGCTTACGGAAATCACGTTTCTTTTGACGACGGTCACGGAATGCATACATTAGAGATTTCATAACCTGTTGGTTAGCTACTTTGAATAATGTATGTTTTGAACCGTAATAACCTTTTGCTAATTTTATAACTTTCTTACGACGTCTGCGTGTAACTGTACCGCCTTTTACGCGTGGCATATTAGTTCCCTCCTAATCTTTCCTTCAATATTACTTAATGTTGTCTAACATATGGCGAATACGTTTGAAATCGCCTTTAGAAACTACAGCTGCTTTACGAAGTTTACGTTTCGCTTTAGTAGACTTGTTAGCGAATAAGTGACTTGTGTAAGCATGTGAACGTTTTAATTTACCAGAACCCGTTTTCTTGAATCGTTTCGCAGAACCGCGATGCGTTTTCATTTTTGGCATTGGGGACTCCTCCTCCGATTATTTCTTTTCGTTAATAGGTGCTAATACTAAGAACATGCTACGACCATCCATTTTTGGTTTGGATTCAATCGTACTCACGCCCTTGCATTCTTCCGCAAAGCGATCTAGTACACGTTGACCAATCTCTTTGTGTGTAATCGCGCGTCCTTTAAAGCGGATAGACGCTTTAACTTTGTCGCCTTTTTCTAAGAACTTGATAGCATTACGAAGTTTCGTATTGAAATCATGTTCATCAATTGTTGGGCTTAAGCGTACTTCTTTGATATTGATGACCTTTTGATTCTTACGTGCTTCTTTTTCTTTTTTCTGTTGTTCGAAGCGGAACTTACCGTAGTCCATAATACGTGCTACTGGTGGTTTCGCATTCGGTGCAACAAGAACAAGATCTAAGTTAACACGAGCAGCAATCTCAAGTGCTTCGTTCTTTGACTTGACACCAAGCTGTTCTCCATTTTGATCAATCAGGCGAACTTCACGAGAACGAATACCATCGTTAACGAACATGTCTTTGCTAATAATTAGCCACCTCCAAGGTTTAATCAAGAATACGTTAGTAGCATCCAAATTGCTTATGCACGCATAAAAAAAGCGAGCCCACAACCGGAACCCGCGTATGTTCATACCAAATACGTAAATGTAAAAAGTCGAACTGGTTTTTCTACCTATCAACAACCAAAGGCGTCAATTAAGGTGAGAAGCGGGTGCTCCTTCTTGGATAACCAAGTAGTATTCAATTATACCTTAGTAACTTTATCATAACAGGCTGGGCCTGTCAATAGCATGTCTTTCGCAACAAAAATAATAATAGCATGATTGTTGGTGTCTGACAAGAGGAATTTTACAATTTTAATAGTTGAGTGAGATTTACTCGAGTTGCATGTGAGTGACCTGTTTTAGGGACATTATATTTTTGGAGTGTACGTCGAAATTTTGATCTGCATGGAATTTGAAGGAATTGACGTAAATGAAGGTTAATTGGTTGCTTATCTATAAGCAGTGCATAATCTTTTATGGCTAGAAGAAATAGATTATCCTCAGAGTTATCACATGAATTACACTGGTAAATTTTATATGGGATCTGTTTAACAATCTTTTTGCACAGGGGACAAATAATTCCTTTGCGTAAGTTTTGGGGATCTATGGGAAAGGCATTACTGAGGTTATTTTCAAAAGGTCGATTTAACTGAAGTAAACTTGCTTTTATCTCACTTTCATTTAATATCAGCTTATCTTTGTGTTTGACTAGATAACTCATGACTTTCTGATATAAGTGTTCTACACGACAAATGTTCTCTGGAAGCTCACTTGTAACCACGCAATGTTTAGAAGTTAATAACGCCAAATGTTCAACAACAATTTCTTTATCCGTCACTTTACTCAACATCTTTTGAACTTGAACTGCAGCAAATTCAGCTTGTGCTATCGGGTCTGAAAAGTGTGTCACTTGGTTGGCATATTCTCTGATAAGATGACGAGTAGATGGGTTATATGAAACTACTCCACTTATATGTTTAGATTCTAGCACAAGAATAAATTGTTCGAAAATCAGCAGCCCATCAATTTGTGTCAGTCCAAGCGAAGGTAAATACAAATCAATTAAGTACGTATGTTGAAAAGGAAGCCTCGCTACGTAAAAGTCCATATTTTTCTCACCTATATAACCTGATTCTCTGTTCCTTAGTTCGTTCATTAGCTCCTTTGTTAACTTGTAGTCTTCTGGAACTCTTCTAGACAGTGCTTCTAGATATTGAAGTGCGTAGGGTTTTTTTCTAATAATAATGATCACTCCTTTTTTGTATGGATTCGTGAAATTTGTCAAAACTCCTGCTAGGTTTACTATATTTTATATGAAAGGTAGTATCTGCACACTATTTGGGAAATGTGGTCACTTTTTTCTTGCTTTTGCACACTTTCATGGACTTCTGCTCACTTTTCCTTTGCCTCTGCACACTTTCGTGGACTTCTGCTCACTTTTCCCTCGTCTCTGCACACTTTCGTGAACTTCTGCTCACTTTTCCCTCGTCTCTGCACACTTTTATGGACTTCTGCTCACTTTTCCTTTGTCTCTGCACACTTTCGTGGACTTCTGCTCACTTTTCCCTCGTCTCTGCACACTTTCGTGGACTTCTGCTCACTTTTCCTTTGCCTCTGCACACTTTTATGGACTTCTGCTCACTTTTCCTTTGCCTCTGCACACTTTTATGGACTTCTGCTCACTTTTCCTTTGCCTCTGCACACTTTCGTCGACTTATGCTCACTTTTTATCAGCCCACACAAAAAATAACCCCCCAGCCAAGCTGGAGGGTCACCTATCAATCATTATCCACGCTTCACTTCAGCTAAAAGTTGCTCAAGGAATGCATCAAATGAAATTGTTTCTGATTTTTGTTCTCCGTATTTACGGACGTTTACTGCGTTTCCTTCTACTTCTTGATCTCCTACTACTAGCATGTAAGGGATCTTCTGCATTTGCGCCTCACGGATTTTGTATCCTAATTTTTCATCACGCACGTCAACTTCTACTCGTAATCCTGCCGCCTGAAGTTGTTCACGAACACGCTCTGCATAGTCACCATGAACATCCAACGATACCGGAATGATTTCTACTTGAACTGGTGATAACCAAGTTGGAAGTGCACCTTTGTATTCTTCAATTAAGAAGGCTACAAAACGTTCCATTGTAGATACAACACCTCGGTGGATTACTACCGGACGGTGCTGCTTTCCATCTTCTCCAACGTAAGTTAAGTCGAAACGCTCTGGTAACAAGAAGTCTAATTGAACAGTCGATAGAGTTTCGTCTTTTCCTAAAGCAGTACGAACTTGCACGTCTAGTTTTGGACCGTAGAATGCCGCTTCGCCTTCTGCTTCAAAGTAGTCAAGATCTAGCTCATCCATCGCTTCTTTGATCATCGATTGCGCGCGTTCCCACATCGCATCGTCATCAAAGTATTTCTCAGTATCTTCTGGATCACGGTAAGATAAACGGAAGGAGTAGTTTTCTAAACCGAAATCTTTGTACACTTCTTGAATTAAGCGAACCACACGTTGGAACTCTGCTTTGATTTGATCAGGACGAACGAAGATATGTGCATCATTTAACGTCATTCCACGTACACGCTGTAATCCAGCAAGTGCTCCAGACATTTCGTAACGGTGCATCATTCCCAATTCTGCGATACGGATTGGAAGTTCACGATAGCTGTGAATGTCATTTTTATAAATCATCATATGGTGTGGACAGTTCATTGGACGAAGTACTAAGTCTTCATTGTCCATTGACATTGCTGGGAACATTCCATCTTGATAGTGATCCCAGTGACCACTTGTTTTGTATAGCTCAACGCTACCTAGAACTGGAGTATAAACGTGGTCGTAACCAAGTTTTTCTTCTTTGTCTACAATGTAGCGCTCGATAACACGACGGATTTTTGCTCCTTTTGGTAACCAAAGCGGTAAACCTTGCCCTACTTTTTGAGAGTTTGTAAATAAGGAAAGTTCTTTTCCTAATTTACGGTGGTCACGCTCTTTCGCTTCTTCTAACAAACGAAGATGTTCTTTTAGATCATCTTTAGTGAAGTAAGCAGTTCCGTAAATACGTTGAAGCATTTTATTGTCACTGTTTCCACGCCAGTAAGCACCTGCAACGCTTAACAGTTTGAACTCTTTTAATTTGCCTGTTGATGGGACGTGTACACCGCGGCAAAGGTCAACGAATTCTCCTTGCTCGTAAAGTGTTACTGTTTCATCTGCTGGAATCGCTTCAAGCAATTCAATTTTGTACGGATCTCCCATTTCTTCAAAGCGTTTTGCCGCTTCATCACGAGATACTTCAATACGCTCAATAGAGATATTTTCAGAAATAATCTTCTTCATCTCTTTTTCAATCTTAGGGAAGTCTTCTGCAGAAATTACTTCTTCTACATCAACATCATAATAGAAGCCACTTTCAATTACAGGCCCTACTCCTAAGTTTACATTCCCATATAAACGTTTAAGTGCCTGTGCTAAAAGGTGAGCAGAACTGTGACGAAGAATTTCTAATGCATCTCCATGATCAGGTGTCACAATTTCAAATGCTCCGCCCTTTGATAAAGCAGTACGTAAATCAAATAACTCACCATCTACTTTACCAGCTAATGCTTTTTTCTTTAGTCCAGGGCTGATAGATCCAGCAACTTCTTCTGTTGTTGTCCCTACAGGAAACTCCTTTACCGCGCCGTCTGGAAATACTAATTGAATGTTTTCTGCCATTTTCGGTAGCCTCCTTCAGAATAATTGGGAATTTAACCCAATAAATAATAAAAAACCCGCCCCTATAAAAGGGACGAGTTTGAAATCGTGATTCCACCCTAGTTTTCAAACAGACTAAGCTGTTTGACTCCAGTTCAGATAACGGTCTGCAGCCGCTAGCGCCTACTATACATTTCGGGCTAGTGTTCAAAGGTGGTAACAGCATATGTCGTGTTAGGAAGCTTTCACCAAATGCTTCCCTCTCTAGAAACCGTACATCGCTATCATGTCCTCATCATTACATTGAGATTAGATAATGTTATGTAACGTATTATAGAGAGGTTGCCACTAAAATGCAATAGTCATTCACCTAAAAATTTGCTTTTGATATATCTAAACGAAAAGGAAAAGACTCCATAGCTAATACTTCTAATTTTTCCTCGAAAATAGCTAAACATGTTCGAATTATCGGCTGATTAGGTGAATCCGTGTAAAAATAGATTCTTTTAGGCGATAGGCTTAATAAAGGCGCAATTAATTGAGAATCAACATAGATAGGATGATGACTCATCAACCTTCTATCAATGTGTTTTTGTAAATCAGATTCTTTAAAATAATTACCTTTTGCGTCGTATAAAACAGGACTTCCCGTTAAGTGCACATGGACTGTCTCTTCCACAGAAGATTTATCGGCAACATACCTTCTAATCCAATCCAAATAATTTTGATATTCCTGCTCCATTTTATATTCGTCAATCGCTACTTCTACATATTGTGTAACCGAGTCTAAAAAAGGTCTACCTCTAAAGGAAAAGAAAGAATCAAGAGATAAAGCGCCCTCGTATGACCAAAGAAACGTAATAATCTCTTCTGGAATTTTTGGGAATTTCTTTTTAATAAAAGGGAGCAAATCTTCTCTTTCACCAGTCATTAATTCATCAGTTATAGAAAAAATTCTCTCTATTTCTAATTCATCTTTGTAAAGGAAAACATCTTTAATAATGTGAAGAACCCAATCCAAGCGTTTACGCTCATGGATAAACGAAGTTAACAAATCCGTTAATCCGTCCCAGCCAAGATCTCTATGTTGAAATGACAAAAGCATTTGTGTTTTAGCATATAACACGGATGAATCTAATTGGTAGGGAATGCTTTGAATTGAGAGCTTCGATTGAAACCATTCGACATCACGAACGTCTTTTAATAATAGATCCAAACGAATCCCTCCCTGTAGAATCAAGGTCAATCTACTTGATATATATGGGAAGCTTGGACCATTTAGACGTCTGAGTGAACAAAATTATTTACGAGAACGTAAATTTGGACCCGAGACTTGTACAGGTTCCGATAAATACTCTATACGCTCCATAATTCTTCTAGCTTTCATATCTTCTTTTTCTCCACGTTGAGAGTAGGTTAAATGATGTAAAAGCTCTTCAAAGTTAAAGTTAGAAGAGAACAACGTTGGAAGTTTTTCATTCATTCGGTACTGCAATATAGGACCTAAAATTTCATCGCGAATCCAACTGGACATCGATTCTGCTCCAATATCGTCTAACAGGAGAATTTCTGCTTCTTTTAGCGCATCCATTTTTACATCTACGGTCTTATCCGCTAATGATTGTTTCATTTCTCGGAAAAATTCAGGTGCATAGACCATTAGGGATGATGCCTGTTTTCTTTCCGCAAGTTCATTTGCAATAGCTCCCAATAAATAGGATTTACCTACACCAAATTGACCAAATAGGTAAAGCCCTTTTACTGATTTACCTTTTTCGTATTGTGAAATAAAAGCTTCTGCCGCTTCAATTGCATCATATCGTCCTGCAAAATCCATTTTTAAATCAGCCATATTCGCTTGCACGATATCTTTTGGCATATGAAAACTTTGAATTAACTTTTCTAACTTCCTTGATTTGACTGCCTGTTCTTGTCGCGGACACGGTCGATAATCAAGCTCGATGGATTCATTTCGTATTTTAGCAGTAGGTGCATATCCTGGGAGTGTGTTAATACACTCTCCTAATGAAGGACATTTTTCGCACTTTTTTGACGCCTGACCGTACTCATAAAGCTTAGACATTTGTTGATTCACCATGGTCATCGTCACATTGCCTTGGTTTTCCTCTAGAAATTTTCTTACATCTTCGTTCTCGAATAATTCTTCTTTCATTGCCTGAAGACGTTTTTGAAAACGATCTTCTGTCATCATCTTTTGTAGGGAACGTTGAATTGGCTCCATTTGGACACCTCCTTATTTCTTATATTTCTTCAATCTTTCTTCTAATTGTTTTTTACGTTCTAGTTCTTCATTTGAGATCACTGCATGTTCTGAAGGACTCGTTTTTTGTTCGTTATACTCTTTTAACCACTCTGGAAGTTTTTCTTCTCTTATAGGGGCTTTGGACCTTCTAGGTTGCTTCATAGTAGTGTCTTTCTTCTGTGTTGCCCATTCTTGGTATTTCTTTTGTTCCTCTCTCGCCAAATTCATCGCTTCTGGAACTGTTTTTATTTGTTTTCTAGCCCAGTGAGAGGCAATTTTAATTAAAAAGTTGCGGTTTAATTTCATATTCGTTCGATATAAAACAAATTCAATTAGTGTATTCATTACTCCAGGTTCTAGTTTTTGTGAGTCCATCACTTCTGCAATCAAGGATAAATCTTCTGGAGTTGGAGTTCCTCCTCCTGCATGAGCTTGTAATAATTCTCTAGGAGAAACAGTTTCTAAATATTGAATATGCTTTTCTTCAGGTGTCATTGGTTCTTTCTCGACTGTACGATTAGTAGGCTTTTGAACTTTTTCAACCATGGATGGTTCTGATTTTTTATGATTAAATCGATACCATTCTTTCACGTTTCTAGATAAAATCTCTAAGTCAATGGCCCCTTCTTCTGTAACACTGTGTAAAATTTCATCTTTCATGGATAAAGTATCTATTCCATATAAAAAGCCAAGCTTCTGCACATGCGCTAATACTTGAGATGTAATTGCTTTATCCGAAAGTAAGTTACCTTTTAGGCCTGATCGTAACAAATCTAGATCTATATGCTGGTCCGTCAACTGAACCGATCCTTTTTGTGCTTCTGTTACAAATCTTTGCTCTTTTTCCAAAGAAGATACTTGTTGAAAGACAGGGTCTAATATCGTCCTGGAAACATCAATGGAAAACACATCGTCATACGATCTTGTAACCTCTTGCCAATCTTTTCTCATTGGAGCTTGGTCCGTAAGTAGAGATTTTAACGTTTGGAATCTACTTTGTCCTACTTTCCGATATAACGGTACGCTCAATATTGGTTCTTCAAAAAAATCCTTAGCTTGTAAAGGGGCATGAAGATGATAGAGAAAATGTCTTTTTTGATCTTCTTTTTTCTCAAATACTTTCACAAGTCCCGTCGCTTCTAACCGGTTTCTTGCCAATATTAATTCACTTAACGGGACTTGCAGAATATCTAATAAGGAATAATGCATCGTTGGTTCACTACGCAATCGATTCATTGAAGGTTCATACGAAAGGTGATGAAATAACGCTGCACTAAGTGAACCAATTAGAGGTTGATATAATAACGTAAGCAATCGATAGTGTTCTGGTTGTAGAAAACCGGATAGATATACTTCATATGTATCAGAAGGCTGAATGTCTTTCCAAATCATGTCCTGCTCTCTCCTTCAAAGGAACGAGAAGAGCCAAGACGTCTCTTAAGGTGTCTTAGCTCTACTGTTAGTCCTTTTTCATTAGTTCTTTTAATTCTTCGATAAATACGTGTACGTCTTTAAATTGACGATAGACAGAAGCGAAGCGAACGTACGCAACTTCATCAATTTTAGCCAACCGATCCATGACAAGTTCGCCAACTTCCACGGACTTTACTTCCGATAAACCTCGATTTCTTAAATCATTTTCTACCTGGTAAACTAAGTTTTCTAGCTCTTGAAGAGGTACCGGTCTTTTCTCACAAGCTTTTATTAATCCACGCAACATCTTTTCTCGACTAAATTCTTCTCTTGTTCCCTCTTTTTTCACAACAATTAAAGGAGCTTCTTCTACTTTTTCAAATGTTGTAAATCGGTAGCTACAAGATTCACATTCTCTTCGTCGTCTAGTAACACGTCCTTCTTCTGTAGAGCGTGAATCAACTACTTTTGTTCCGTTATGAAAGCAACTAGGACACTTCACTTTCCATACCTCCTTTTAGAACAATTCTCTTATCCATCAATCTCTTGAAATTTCTTTTTCAATTCTGCATATATAGAAAGTATCTCTTGTTTAAGTTTTGGCTGAGCACCAGTTGGAATAAAGAGATCTGTGGAGTTCTTTACATCTACAGCTGTTTTTATCGGTGTAAGTTGGACAACAGAAACCACCAATAACCCAGATTTATCTCTTGGTCTTTGAGCCATGATTTCACCGCGATCCACAGAAACAGAAATTACTCTGTATCCTACCTTTTCAATTAATCCTTTTATTTCTTCCACCATTTTTCTGCCTGATTCTTTATAATAACGTGTTTGTAGCGTTACATCTTCATGTGCATCGCTCGTTTCACACTCTTTTGAAAATCGTTTAAAAATCCCCATCAGTCAACCCTGCTTTCGTTCTATATTGTTCTCTTAATGATAAATTTAATAAGCGATTAGTTCAAGTAAAGAAATAGATTCTAGTTTAAAACGTATCACACAATTGTAAAACAATTATGCATAATGCACAAAAAAGCTCCCCATTAACGGGGAGCTTTTTACTCTTAAAGAGCTTTAGCTTCTGAATTTGCTTTTACTTGAACTGGACCCATACCACGTGGAATCTCTACTGTTTCACGTGTTTCAGCTCCTAATGCATCAGCAATGTAGTTCGCTGCAATGTTCGGATCTAAATCTCCACATGTATACACATCGATGCTTGCATAGCCGTGTTCTGGGAAGCTGTGAATCGTAAGGTGTGATTCAGAAATAATGACGACACCACTTACACCCTGAGGAGCAAATTTATGAAATGCTACCTCGCGAATTTCAGCACCAGACTTTAAAGCGGCATCTACAAACGTTTTTTCAATTCCTACAACATCGTTTAACTTGTCAAAATCACAGCCCCAAAGCTCTGAGATGACATGACGACCCATTGTTTCCATTGATTGTTTCCCCCTTTACTAGAATTAAATATAAAGACAATCGACATTGGGTTTTGTATAACTACCACGGGGGAAAGTTAGTCCGAAGAGGTCCTAACCCTTTAAGTAGTTATGATACTATATTCAACTACGTGAGCGCTAAGTTCACGAATCATAGTATACTTTGTTTAAAATTGAATTGCAATGAGTTTTTTCAATTTGTTATATGTCCTTTTGAAGCATCCCCTAAAAATCAAGTGTGTACACTGTTAATAAAAACCTTTGTTAAATTTTAGAACAAAACATTAAATCAAAGATTAGGTTTCTGCAATCCTTTATTTCTTAACCCATAATTTCTATAAACAAAACAAAGACAGGTAGATTCATCCATCTACCTGTCTTTCGTACGTTTGTTCCAAATGCTCATATCACAAGTAATTTTAACTAATCTTCACCTTAGCCAGCAAACCCATTTCACTTGCTACTTTTTTCGTTAGGTCTACTACACGGCATGAGTAGCCCCATTCGTTGTCGTACCATGCTAATACTTTGATTTTTGTCCCTTCCATAACCATTGTTGATAAAGAATCAATAATAGCGGAGTGAGGGTTTGTATTAAAGTCAATGGATACTAATGGCTCATCGCAGACTTCTAGCACACCGTTTAAGGAAGTTCTAGACATGCGTTTAAACATGCTGTTTACTTCATCAACAGTAACTTCTCTTTCTACATCTACAACTAGATCAACTAATGACACATTTGGTGTTGGAACACGTAATGCCATTCCATGTAATTTCCCCTTTAATTCAGGCAGTACTAGAGCTAAAGCTTTTGCAGCTCCTGTTGATGTTGGGATGATGGATTGACCACACGCTCTTGCACGACGTAGATCTTTATGCGGATTATCGATATTTTTTTGATCATTCGTGTAAGCATGAACTGTAGTCATTAAACCATTTACAATTCCAAACTCTTCGTGTAACGCTTTTACCACAGGTGCCAGACAGTTTGTCGTACACGATGCATTTGAAATAATATCATGTTGTTCTATATTTAACTTTTCGTCATTAACTCCCATAACAATGGTGATATCTTCTTCTTTCCCAGGTGCAGTAAGGATTACTTTTTGTGCTCCAGCTTCCAAGTGAAGTGCCGCATTTTTGCGATCGTTGAATTTACCAGTAGCTTCAATAACTATATCTACCTCTAATTCATTCCAAGGAAGAAGGGCTGGATTTCGTTCGTTTACCAATGTAATCACTTTTCCATTTACAAGCAAACCTTCTGAACACGGTTCAACAGACCCTATAAACGGACCATGTGTGGAATCATATTTTAACAAGTGTGTTAACGTCTCTGCAGAGTAACTTGCATTAATTGCAACAATGTTCATGTCACCTTCTGTCATCGCTCTACGAAATACCATTCTTCCGATACGCCCAAAACCGTTTATCGCTATTCTCATGATTGCTCCCCCTTTTAGTGTAACACATATATACCCCTTAATATGTAATTAGTATATCACATTAGGACTTTTTTGACTATACTATATAGAATATTTTGAAAGCGCTTAAATATTTCTATATTTTCATCTATTTTTGCAAAATTACTGAATATTTCTGTTGTACTAATCGAGACTCATCCAGTACAAACCACATCATGTGAATGCCCTTGTGTTGTACCTAATTACAACAAAAAAGCTGCATCGTGTAGTGGCTTTCGCTCATACAACGTGCAGCTTTAACTTAAATGACAAGACTGAACTTAGTACCTTAAGTTGCTTAAGTATTTATCTAATTGAATAGATAAATCTTCCTTACTTCCTGAATTATCTATCGTCACATTTGCCAATTTCTTTTTCTCATTAATTGGCATTTGAGATGCAATTCTACTTAGCGCTTCTTCTTGAGAATAGCCATTTCTTCGCATCAATCTCTCTAGCTGTATCTCCTTTGGAACATAAATTAATAACGTTTGATCTACAATAGAAGTTAATTTACTTTCAAATAGTAATGGTATATCTAAAAAAACTATTTGGTTTCCCTCTTTTAGGTATTCATCTGCTTGAAAGAGCATTTCTCTTCTAATAGCTGGGTGCATAATGGAGTTAAGAGTAAGCCTTGCCTCTTCATTTTGAAACACTATAGATCCTAATTTCTCTCTATTCAAACTACCATCTTCATGAAGCATCCCTTGGCCAAAATGCTCTGCAATTTGGGTTAACGTTGGCTTGTTAGGCTCTACAATTTCTTTTGCAATTTTATCAGCATCTACCACAGGGTACCCTTGATCCTCTAAATAATTAGACGCAGTAGACTTACCAGAAGCAATTCCACCAGTAATACCTATAATCATTCGCGTACTCCTTTATCTCTTATAACTTTAAAATTCCTATCACTATCAGTATCACACCTGGGAGAAAGGAAAGTCTTTGTAACCATGATATGTGTGAAAACCATTTCCCTAGTTTCAGTCCGCTGGCTAGGAAGATAAAACACATACATCCCACTAATGTGGATAGCATTAAAGGAGAGACACCCAACAGTGCGGCACCAATACCTGCTCCAAACGCATCCAATGAAAGGGCCAATCCCAGCATTACTGCTTCAATTCCTGTAATTGTTCCACTTTTATCAAAATCAGCTTCCGTTGGTCTTTTTAAAATTTGAATTACTAATCCGATAGACTTTAGTTCTAATTTTACAATCACTTTTTCATGAGGTAACTTTTCTTCCGTTAGTTTCTCAGGTCTAAAAAATTGATATAATACCCAAGCCCCAAGTAATACGAGGATTACCCCTCCTAAAGTTTCCCCTATAGTAGGGTCGAAAAATTGACTCAACCATCTTCCTAAAAGCATAGCAACTATTAATGTTATCCCAGAAAACAAACCAATAATCGCTATCGACTTTATCGGTAACTTCATTCCCCTTAACCCATACGTAAAGCCCGCACTAAAGCTATCTAAGCTTACTGCAAAGGCTAAAATTAATAGAACCGCCAAAACTTACAACCCCTTCCAAGCACGTCATGTTAAACCAGTATATGATGACGGCCTGGGCAGGTGTTCCGCGTCCTTTTTAAGGCACGATTTGGCAAGAGAGACATATGTGTGTGCCTCGACCCGCAACTTTTATTTTCTCTATTGGTTTTCCACAAACTAAACAAGGTTCTCCTGTTCTTCCATAGACATATAATCTTTTTTGGAAGGTTCCGATTTTCCCTTGAGAATTAACATATGTTCGTATCGTGCTACCTCCAAGTTCTACCGCTTCTTGAAGGGTATCGATAATTTCTTGATAAAGTAAGGCAATTTCTTTTTCTGTTAAACTTTTTGCTTCTCGTAACGGATGAATCTTTGCACGGAATAATGCTTCATCCACATAAATATTTCCTAATCCTACTACTGCTTTTTGATCCAATAAAACTGCTTTAATAGACCTAGACGTTTTTTCAAATGCTTGTTGTAGAACTTCTGGTTGAAACAATGCAGAAAAAGGCTCAGGACCTAAATCTACTAAAGAGGAATGATGTAATGCCATTCCTTTCTTTACAAGGTGCATGGTACCAAACTTCCTTACATCTCGATACCTTAGTTCCGTTCCATCTGTAAAAGTGAACACAACGTGTGTGTGTGGTTCTTCTTTATCTCCTTGGTCATGAACGGAAAACTTCCCCTCCATTCTAAGGTGGGAGATAAGTGTCCAATTGGATAATTCAAATAATAGAAATTTCCCTCTTCTTTCTATTGTTTCAATTACTTCTCCATCTAGTTGTAAACGAAATAGGTCTAACTCAGGCTCCTTGACAATTTTCGGCCACCTAACGTCAACAGATTGAACTTTCTTCCCTTGCACTAAATGAAGAAGTGTACGTCTGGCTGTCTCGACTTCTGGTAATTCTGGCAAAATATTTGCTCCTTTCTACTTTGCTTCGTACCAAGAAGGACCAAAGCTGACATCTGCTTTTAATGGTACAGATAGTTCTGCTGCTCGCTCCATCACTGTTGGTACAAGCTCCTTCATTAGTTCTAGTTCTTCTTCTGGAACTTCAAATACCAATTCATCGTGTACTTGTAGTAGCATCTTAGATGTTAATCCTTGTTCATCTAATTCATTTTGCATATCAATCATTGCCTTTTTAATAATATCTGCTGCGCTTCCTTGAATTGGAGTATTCATAGCCGTTCTTTCAGCAAAACTCTTTAAATTAAAGTTTCTGCTAGTGATATCTGGCAAGTACCTTCTTCTGTGAAGTAATGTTGAAACGTATCCTTGTTTCTTCGCATCCTTCACAATTTCATCCATATACTCTTTTACACCTGGGAAACTGTTTAGATATTTCTCGATAAACGTTCCTGCTTCTTTACGCGAAATAGATAAACTTTGTGATAGCCCGTAATCGCTAATTCCATAAACAATACCAAAATTAACAGCTTTCGCGTGTCTTCTCATTAACGAGGTAACTTCCTCTTCTTTGACACCAAAGACATCCATTGCGGTCTTCGTATGAACATCCCGATCTTCTAAGAAAGCTTCTTTGAGCCCCTCATCATCAGCAATATGCGCTAACACTCTAAGCTCAATTTGAGAGTAATCAGCAGCAAGAATGGTCCATCCTTCTGTAGAAGGCACAAAGGCTTGTCTAATTTTACGGGCTTCTTCTAACCTAATAGGGATGTTTTGTAAGTTAGGGTCAATAGAACTTAAACGACCTGTTTGTGTCAGCGCTTGATTATATCTGGTATGAATTCTAGAAGTGTCGTCGGTTATAACTTTTGTTAATCCTTCTACATAAGTCGATTGTAGTTTAGATAGCTGTCGATAATGAAGAATCTCTTTTACAATTTCATGTTCTGATTCTAATTTCTCTAAAACATCTGCTGAAGTCGAATATCCAGTTTTCGTTTTTTTCAAAACAGGCAATTCTAATTTCTCAAAAAGAATTACACCTAATTGTTTTGG
This sequence comes from Mangrovibacillus cuniculi, assembly GCF_015482585.1. Classification (NCBI taxonomy): domain Bacteria; kingdom Bacillati; phylum Bacillota; class Bacilli; order Caryophanales; family Bacillaceae; genus Mangrovibacillus; species Mangrovibacillus cuniculi. The sequence continues at coordinate 1,853,781 of NZ_CP049742.1, forward strand.
AGAATTGATGTTGAAAGTATCACCAGCTAGGCTATAGATTTTCTCCTCGATATCTTTTAAACGCGATAACAATTCTGTCCCCATTTGATTTAATCGTTCTTTATCCACCTTTACACCATAAGATTCCATCGCACCTAGTACAAGCGCAAGTGGCAGCTCTAATTCTTCAAGCAGTTCCATTTGCTCATTTTTAACTAGCTCATCGGTACATTCACCTTTTACAGCAAATACACCATACACTTTTCGTCCTAGATGATCTGCTAACACATCTTCTGCAGGTACTGTCCATTTAGCACCTTTTCCGTATACCTGCTCATCTGAGGAGATATTAGTAAAGCCATGTCTACTAACGACTCCGGCAAATTCAGCCGCTGCTTCTGAAGGATTTAGAATATAAGAAGCTAAAAATAAATCAAATGTAATACCTTTTACTTCACAACCAAATCGTTTCCCAACAACAAACGTTTTCTTTGCGTCGTATACCCATTTCTCTTTGGAATCGTCTGTGAACCATGTGGTAAAGGCTTCTGATTCAAATGCCTTATCTCCACCTACAAAAAATGTACCTTTTTCATTATGTAAGGTAACGCCTAATATTTCTTGACGATGATAATTTTCTCCCGCTATTTCAATGTGAAGTGCACTTGGAGATGCTAAGTGCTCTTGTTCAAAATTCGAAAGTATTGTTACCTCTATGTTTGTTAACTCTTGTGTATCTTCTTCTACTTCCACGTTCATTTTTTCTAGAATAGTGTTAAATTCAAGTTCTTTTAACAGCGGTATTAACTTTTCGTCATTCGCTCCTATATAACGAAGGTCTTCTACTTTCACTTCTATTGGTGCATTTCTTTCAATAGTTACTAATTGTTTACTAAGAATCGCAAGTTCTTTATTTGTTTCTAGTTTTTCTTTTAATTTTTTCCCACTGACATCTTCTAGATGGTCGTATATCTTTTCGATAGTGCCGAACTGAGCCAATAATTTTATGGCTGTTTTTTCTCCTACTCCAGGTACGCCAGGTATATTATCGGAAGAATCACCCATTAAACCTTTCATATCAATAATCTGATCAGCAGTTAATCCGTACTTCTCTTGAATATGACTTGGTGTATACGGCTCAATATCTGTAATCCCTTTTCTCGTGATTCCAACTGTTGTTTTTTCCGAGCTTAATTGTGTTAAATCTTTATCTCCGGAGATTACCTTTACTTCATAGTCTGCTGCTTCCGCTTCTTTTGAAAGTGTCCCAATAATATCATCAGCCTCATAGTTTGGGAGTTCGTATTGTTTAATATCGTAAGCATTTAATAATTCACGGATCATCGGAAATTGTTCTGATAATTCAGGTGGAGTTTTTTGGCGGCCACCTTTATATTCTTTGTACGATTCATGTCTAAATGTGGTTTTACCCGCGTCAAATGCTACAAGCATATGTGTAGGTTTTTCTTCTTCAATAATTTTGTTTAGCATGGTAGTAAAACCATAAACAGCATTCGTGTAAATACCTTTTTCATTATTTAATAAAGGTAGTGCAAAGAAAGCACGATACGCGATGGAATTCCCGTCAATCAACACTAACTTCTTCGTCATATAAATCCTCCATTGCACGCGTTAATAGAACGCTTGTTTTGGTTTAATAGTAACATTTTTTATATGTAGAAACAAAAAGATGCTTGGGCAAATAGCAAAATGATTGCAATGGGATTTTCGCTACAGGGGGACGCTTTCCGCGGGGTGGGCATCTGAGCCTCCTCGTCGCGGTCGCTGAGTAACGCTCTTAGCTCCTGTGGGGTCTCAGCTACCCACCTATTCCGCAGGAGTCGCCCCCTTACGCTCCAATCCCTAAATATTATTTAATTTAAGCATTATTTCTGCAATATCTCTGTTTCGCAATACATTATTATTAAAATACTGGCCAAAAAAAAAAAAGAAAACAGATGAACATTTATTAAATAAATGCATCTGTTTTTCTTTAAATTTACAATCAATATCCTCTTAGTTATTCCCTTGAAGATACTTAGCAAATGATGAAGTTGATGGAATCATGATGACCGTTTCGTCATTAATTGTCTTTTTGTAAGATTCTAACGTTCTATATAAGGAATAGAAATTTGGATCTTTTGAGAATGATTGATTATAGATGGACGCTGCTTCTGCTTCTCCTTCTGCTCGAATAACAGATGCATCTGCTTTCGCTTGTGCTAACAGCTCCGTTACTTCTCGATCTGTTTCTGCAATGATTCTATTCTTCGATGCATCTCCCTTAGAAAGATATTCTTGCGCTTTTGACTCACGTTCTGAAATCATACGCGTGTACACCGCCTGCTCATTCTCTGATGGAAGATCTGTACGTTTCATACGCACATCCAAAACTGTAATACCAATTGAATTTTTTTGAAGTAATTCATTTACTTTCAGTGTCACTTGTTCATTCAAACTTCCGCGAGATGATTTTTCATCATTCACAATTTCTTTATACTCTAGGCTTCCAAGTTCCGAGCGAACAACAGAATAAATATACTCTTCCATTTTTGACTCTGCTCCAGTAACGGAACGAACATTCGTAATCATTAGTTTAGGGTCTGTAATTTGCCAAACAGAATAGTTATCAATAATGATTCGTTTTTTATCTTTTGTGTTTATCTCCTCTTCTGTTACGTCGTATGTCATTTTTACTTTTGGCAACGTTGTCGTACTTTGAATAAAAGGTATCTTTACCTTTAACCCAGGTTGGTCATCTATACGTACAACCTCTCCAAACTGACGTACAACTTTATATTCACCTTCTTTTACTATATAAACGTTTGTGAGAAAGATTAGCATTATAGCAATTACGGAAGTGAAGAAGATGGATAACTTTACCAATTGTCTATTATTAATCTTTTTATTTTTTGTGTTCAAATTTACCACCTGTTCGTTACTCATTGGCCTTCACCTCCAGATTGATTTTCTTTAGGAGCTTGTTTTTCAATGGGACGAATAGGCAAATAACTCATGGTATTTTGGTTATCATCCATAATATATAACTCTGCATTCGGCAATACTTGCTCCAATGTTTCAAGCACCAAACGCTCTTGTGTAATTTCAGGATTTAAACGATACTGTTCATAAAGTTCATTAAAAACGGCAACATCCCCACGTGCAGCTTGGATACGAGCAGTTTTTTCTCCTTGCGCCTTAGAGATAATTGCGTCTTTTTCCCCTTCTGCTTCGTTCTTACGTTTATTCTGGTACTTTTGTGCTTCGTTAATCTTCGTATTCATCGTTTCTCGTGCATCTGTCACATCCGTAAATGCTTTTCTGACCTCAGCACTCGGCAGTTCTACATCTTGCAACTTTACAGTAATCACAGAGATACCTATACCATACTCATCAATTAGCTCCGACAGCAGACTATATACTTCTTGTTCAATTTCTGCTTTCCCTGATGTTAGTGCATCATCAATTAAGGAGCTACCAATAATGCTTCGAAGGGAAGCTGATGTTGCATCGTAAAGAATTTTATCAGGATCTTCTGCTTGAAATAAATATGATTCTGGATCAGTAATTTTCCATTGAACCACCATATCTGCTAATACGATATATTCATCACCAGTTATCATCTTTGTTTCACTAGGAAACGATTCCACTTCACCATCTTTTTGTTTATAACCAAACTGTAAACTAAATGTTTCTTTAGAGACCTTTTCAACAGATTGGATTGGCCATGGTAGTTTAAAATGTAAACCAGATTCTTGATGCGTTTCATCAACTTTACCAAACGTTAAAATAACAGCTTGATCGGATTCATCTACCGTGTACCAAGAAGTAAAAATAATAATACCTAAAATGACTGCTCCGAACAGAAATCCTGTTCCTTGCATAAGTTGTTTTGCGGACATGTTGTACTCCTCCTTTTCCTCGTATATATTTACGGAATGAGAAGTAAATAGTTTCATTTTTCTTATGATTAAGGATATTTATTGGGTGTATTTTTTACTATGATATTTAGGACTACAATCTAGCACACATTTAATTGTGGAAATATAAATAGGATAATAAGGATACTCCGTTAAGTGCAAGCCACATCACGTGGCTAACATGGAGTTGTTACTGTTCGCGTAACAGAAAAAAGCGAGAACGGGGTCAGTTCTCGCTTCTTGTTGCTCCTTGGATGAAGGGGTTTTCATAGTTATAGTATCAATAGATTATTAACTCATCATAAACCTGTTGTAAATGTTTTGTAAATTAAGGCAATCGTTAACTATATTTCTCCGTTCCTTTACTCTTTTGGAAAAGTAACGGTAAAAGTTGTACCTTTCCCAACTGTGCTTCTTACCTCAATTTTCCCTTTATGCGCTTCTACAAGATGTTTTACTATCGCAAGTCCAAGTCCTGTCCCGCCTGAATTTCTGCTTCTAGCTTTATCTACACGATAGAATCTTTCGAAAATACGAGATAACTCTTCTTTTTCCATTCCAATCCCTGAATCACTAACGACCACTTCCATGTTCTTTCCTAGGTCATTTGCCGTAACTACTACTTGACCTTCTGGTGGAGTATACGTTAATGCATTAGAGACTAGGTTTAAAAATACTTGCTTTAATCGGTGAGTATCTCCTTTGATGAAAATATTAGTAGGTGCTTCGACAACTAATTTCACTTGTTTGTCTTCCGCTTTTCCGTTCATTAAAAGCTTAATATCTTCTAACATACCAGAAACATTTACATCACCTATGTTTATTTGAAAACCTTGTTGTTCCATTTTAGATAAGTCTAATAAATCTTGTATTAAAGATTGAAGCCGTTCACTTTCTTCCAAGATAATAGATAGGAATTGAGTCAAAGCTTGTTCGTTGTGCATTGCACCATCTAGCAAAGTTTCAGAAAATCCTTTAATAGATGTTATTGGCGTTTTCAATTCATGCGAAACATTGGCTACAAAGTCTTTTCTCATTTGTTCTAATTTTTTCAATTCAGATATATCATGAAAAACTAATAAAATCCCTTTCCATTCATCGTTTGTACCAATAATAGGAGCACCATATACCTCAAAATGCTTGCGCTCTATCCCCATAGATAAATGAATTTGTCTTCTAATCTTTTGTTCTGTCATGAAAATTTCTTCTACCAATTGAACAACATCTGATTGGTTCATTGCTTCATGATAACGTTTATAGAGGAATTCTGAAGGATCTACTTGAAATATCTCTTTGTAAGCTCGATTAATCAGGACTATATACCCTCTACTATCAATTAGTACAAGTCCACTTCCCATGTTTTCTACAAGTGTTCCCAGTCGATCCTGGTGCATTTCCTGCGCTTTTACCATCTCTTGAAGGTTTCTGGCTAGAACGTTAATGGAGGTACTTAGCATTCCTGTTTCATCTAAGTGATTTTCATAAGTTCTAGCACGATAGTTTCCCTTCGCTAACTCTATAGCAACTCTTGTAGCAGATTCAATTGGCTTTGTGTATCGGGAGGTAATCCTTGTACCAAGTAGAATGATTACTACTAAAGCTAACCCCAATGATATCCCTAATATTATCCATATTTGATTATAGATTTTCTTCAACGCGTATATTTTTGTACTTAGGACTAGTATTCCTTCTTCTCCATTCATCTCTGTAGAAATATCTCTCCATACATAGAGAAGATCATATCCGCTGTTTACACTTTTTCGATGAGTTTGTGTATTATCTTCATTTGTTAGAATTTCCTTTATTAACTTTTTGTGATCAACAGATGAACTTGAATCTTCTAACCCACTGTCATATAGCATTGTGCCGTCCGCACGAGCTATGGATATTCGTAAGTCTAATTTATCGGAAGCACTATCCAGTTTTTGAACATCAATGTTACCTAAACCACCGTCTTCTCTGATTAAATCTGCTAAATAATAACTTTCTTTTTCAAGACGATCGTTAAACGTCGTAAAGTAATAACTTTTAAAAAGTTGTCCTAAAAGTACTCCAAGCCCTATTAGAACGACCATAATTAACGTAACAAGGGCGAATAGAAGCCTTGTTCGAAATCGAATCATGACTCTTTTGGCTCCTCAAGTTTGTATCCTAAACCTCTTATCGTTTTGATATATAGTGGCTTTTTCGTGTTTGCTTCTATCTTTTCACGTAAATGACTTATATGAACATCTACAATTCGGGTATCACCTGCAAAGTCATAGTTCCAAACAGCACTTAAGAGTTGATCTCTTGTTAGTACTCTTCCTTTGTTTTCTATCAAATACATTAATAGCTCAAACTCTTTCGGTGTTAGCTCAAGGTGTTTAGATGCAAAATATGCTTCATAATGCTCTGGAAACACTTTAAGTTCTCCAACTTGCATAAAATCAACTTCTTCTTCAACCGTCTCTTTTACAGATATAATTGTCTGAGTTCGTCTTAATATAGCTTTAACCCTTGCTACAACTTCTCTCGGGCTAAATGGTTTTGTCATATAATCGTCTGCACCCAATTCTAGGCCAAGAACTTTATCAAATTCGTCATCTTTAGCTGTTAACATTAAAATCGGAGTATTTATTTTTTGTTGGCGCAACTGTTTACATACTTCTATCCCATCAAGTTTAGGAAGCATTAAATCTAGCACAATTAAATCTGGTTCTAAGGAAAGTGCTTTTTCTCTTCCTTCTTCTCCATCTTCAGCTGTAAATACTTCATAACCAGCTTGCTCTAAATTATATTGAAGTAATGTTGCAATAGACGGTTCATCGTCAACTACTAATATTCTTTTACTCATGTTAACCTCCGATATGTACAAATGGATTTACGTTCATGTTTAAGATAAACAAAGTGGAAATAGTTGTCCAGTTTAAGTTACTGCTTCTATTATACTTTTTTTCGTTAAATAATTCACATGCAATTCATCAATTAGATTTCCGTCCTGAATATCGGCGCCATTATTAACTTATGGAGATTCCTCTAAGTACAAGTCACATAATGTGGCAACAATGAATTGTTACTTATCACGTAGCAAAAAAGCGCATGAATTCAATTACCTGAATCCACTGCGCTGATTAAACTATCACTAATATGTATTTGTTAAAAATTATCTAGGGCCGTACCAGTAAACTGTTTCACAGGGACTGGTGGGATCACAACAAATTCTCCATGAAGGATTTGATCTCCGCCTTGATTATTTGCATGAACTTGAATAATCACTTTCTTTGTAGAGTCTATCTTTTCTTTTACTTCAAAATGATATTGTATCGTTTCATAGTGATAAACTGGTTTCACAAAAGTGATTTGTTGTTCCGTTAGATGTGATCCTGGTCCAGGTAAATATTTTGAGATTGCAGAAGTAATAATACCTGTAAGCATAATTGATGGAACGATTGGTTTACCGAAGTCTGTTTGCGAAGCATAATCATGCTGGATGTATAATGGATTTGAATCATTTGTAAGGCCAAGGTACAACAGAAGATCTTTATCTTCTATTTTTTCTGTTAACTGAAGCTTTTCCCCAACTTGTATTTCAGAAAATTTCCTTCCAAGCTTTCGCTTTTTCCCTAACATCTTGACAACACCCCCACTATAATTGTAAACGTTTTCTTTTTGGATTTCAAAGTAAAGATCGATTAACTACATCTAGATATAAAAAAAGGTGCACGTATCAATCTATGCACCTTTCCTAAACAGCTTACTTTATGCTAATACCGTCATTACTTGCTTAACGGCATCTGCAGACTTTTGAAGAGCTGCCTTTTCATCTTCTGTTAAGTCTAATTCAATGATTTGCTCTAAGCCGTTACCACCTAGAATGGTTGGTACTCCTAAGTAAATACCATCAAATCCATACTCTCCTTCAAGGAAAGCTATTGTTGGTAGAACTCGACGTTGGTCTTTCAAAATTCCTTCTGCCATCTCCACTAATGAAGCAGCTGGAGCATAATAAGCAGATCCATTTCCTAAAAGATTTACAATCTCTCCGCCACCTTTACGTGTACGTTCCACAATAGCATCTAGGCGGTCTTTCGGGATAAGTGTTTCTAAAGGTATTCCACCTGCGTAAGAATAACGGACAAGTGGTACCATTTCATCACCATGTCCACCAAGAACAAATCCTGTCACGTCTTTAACAGAAAGGTTTAATTCTTGTGCAACGAAAGTACGGAATCGTGCTGTATCAAGAACTCCTGATTGACCAATTACTCTTTCTTTCGGTAATCCAGATTCCTTAAACACTGTGTACGTCATAGCATCAACAGGATTTGTCAGAACAATGATGATAGTGTTAGGAGAATATTTCACAATTTCTTGTGTAACACTCTTCATGATTTTTTGATTTGTTTGGACTAAATCGTCACGGCTCATACCAGGTTTACGCGCGATACCAGCTGTAATGATAACAATGTCAGAGTCTTTTGTATCTGCGTAGTCAGATGTACCGATAATAGATGCGTCGAACCCTTGTACGGGACTAGCTTCTAACATATCTAATGCTTTCCCCTTTGTAGGGTTTTCTAGTTGTGGAATATCCACTAATACCACATCAGATAATTCTTTTTGGGCTAATAAAAATGCCGTAGTCGCTCCAGTAAAACCTGCTCCAATAACAGAAACCTTTTTACGTTTATTCGCCATTTGCATTTCCTCCCTTTAGTAAGAGGCTGGGACAAAACCAAAAGAGATTGCAATTTATCTGCAAAACTATTATTTTTTCTCCTTGGTTCACTTCCTAACTTATAAAAACAGGTGCGTCTTTTAGAAAGAATGCACCTGTTTTGTATGTTCGTACCAGCCTCTAAATTATTTCTTATAGGTTTTCAATTAATGCTGTTCCGAACTCTGAACATTTAACTTCTGTTGCTCCGTCCATTAGACGTGCGAAGTCGTACGTTACAACTTTAGAAGCAATTGTTTTTTCCATTGAAGCAGTGATTAAGTTAGCCGCTTCGTTCCAACCCAGGTGCTCAAGTAATAGAACGCCAGATAGAATAACGGATGAAGGGTTTACTTTATCTTGTCCTGCATACTTAGGAGCTGTTCCGTGCGTTGCTTCGAAAATTGCATGACCAGTTTCGTAGTTGATGTTTGCACCTGGTGCAATTCCAATTCCACCTACTTGAGCAGCAAGAGCGTCAGAGATATAATCTCCATTTAAGTTCATTGTTGCTACTACATCAAACTCACGAGGGCGAGTTAAAATTTGTTGTAAGAAGATATCTGCAATAGAATCTTTTACAATAATCTTTCCTGCTGCTTCCGCTTCTGCTTGAGCAGTGTTTGCAGCGTCAGTACCTTGTTCTTCCTTAATACGGTCATACTGAGCCCAAGTAAATACTTGATCTCCGAATTCTTTTTCTGCTAATTCATAACCCCAGTTTTTAAATGCACCTTCTGTAAATTTCATAATGTTACCTTTATGAACTAATGTTACAGATTTGCGACCTTCTTTAATTGCATAGTTAATAGCAGCACGAACTAAACGGCTAGTTCCTTCTTCAGAAACTGGCTTGATTCCAATACCTGAAGTTTCTGGGAAACGAATTTTCTTCACTCCCATTTCTTCTTGTAAGAAGCTGATAAGCTTAGCTACTTCTTCGCTACCTTTTGCATACTCAATTCCAGCATAAATATCTTCTGTGTTCTCACGGAAGATTACCATGTCTGTATCTTCTGGGCGTTTAATCGGAGAAGGAACACCTTGGAAATAACGAACTGGGCGAAGACATGTAAATAAATCTAATTCTTGACGTAAAGCAACGTTAAGAGAACGAATACCACCACCAACTGGAGTAGTTAGAGGTCCTTTTATAGCGATAAAGTATTCACGAACAGCATCTAACGTAGCTTCTGGTAACCACTCACCAGTTTGGTTAAACGCTTTTTCACCTGCTAATACTTCTTTCCATTCAATTTTACGCTCACCATCGTATGCTTTTTCTACCGCTGCATCTAATACGCGTTGAGATGCTGCCCAAATATCTGGACCAATACCGTCTCCCTCGATAAAAGGAACGATAGGATTGTTAGGAACGTTTAGTACACCATTTGATACGGAAATTTTTTCTGCTTGCGTCATAAAAAGGCCTCCTTGAATATGTAAATGAAAGGGGAACATAAAATTCCCCTCTTTTCTTTAGCTTATCTCACAAACTTAAAACTTGTAAACTATCAGCTTAACGTTCTTGAATTGGAACGAATGTCTGAATACCTGGTCCATTGTAGTCTGCACGAGGACGAATTAGACGATTATTATCATATTGCTCCAAGATGTGTGCTAACCATCCAGACACTCGGCTTACTGCGAAGATTGGTGTAAATAGATCGTGATCAATACCTAGGCTGTGATATACAGAAGCTGAGTAGAAGTCCACATTTGGTGGAAGTTTTTTCTCTGCTGTAAAGATTTCTTCAATCTTCACTGACATCTCATACCAATGCGGCTCACCAGTTAGGCTTGTCAATTTTTCTGACATAGCTCTTAGATGTTTTGCACGTGGATCACCTTTACGATATACACGATGACCGAAGCCCATTATTTTTTCTTTGTTTGCTAATTTCTCACGAATGTAAGGCTCTACATTTTCTAGAGAACCAATTTCAGAAAGCATCTTCATTACTTGCTCATTTGCTCCACCGTGTAATGGACCTTTTAGAGCTCCAATTGCGGAAGTAACACCCGAGTAGACATCTGATAGAGTAGCAACACAAACACGCGCAGTGAAGGTAGATGCATTTAATTCATGATCGGCATGAAGTACTAATGCTTTATCAAATGCTTCTACAGCAATTGCTTCAGGTTCTTTACCTGTTAACATGTATAAGAAGTTGGCAGCAAAACCTAATTCTGGTTTAGGTGCTACAGGCTCTAATCCTTTACGGATACGAGCAAATGCCGTAACTAAAGTTGGCAGTTTCGCTTGTAAACGAATTGCTTTTCGTACATTTGCATTTTTCTCCATTACGTCCGCTTCTTCATCATATAGTCCAAGTAAAGAAACTGCCGTACGTAACGCAGCCATCGGATGAACATCATTAATAGGATACGTTCTAAAATGTTGAATTACTTGTTCAGGTAAGGATGCATTAGAAGCTAATTCTTTTTTAAATGCCTCAAGTTGTTCTAAGGTAGGAAGTGTACGATTCCATAATAAATAAATGACTTCCTCAAAAGAAGCATTTTCTGTTAATGTGTCGATGTCATACCCTACATATGTAAGAGTATCATCAATAATGGAACTGATTGACGAAGTAGTTGCTACAATCCCTTCTAAACCTCTTGTTGCTGTCATAAAAAACCTCTCCTTTACCGCTAAATTTCCCCAAGTTTTGATGGACTAGCTAAATTTTATTAACTAACTCCACTTTCTTACATTCCCCACTTGATCTAACAAAAATCATCTAACTGACCGAACGCTCGCTCAGTTTAGCAAAGCACTATTATTGAAAGCGTTACCACCACTAATGATAAATAATAGCGAACCATCTTTCAAGGGATACGCTTACATTTCCTATTATAAACAATTATCAGATTTTTGTGAATGAAAACACACAAATTATTCACAATAAATTTTCGCGCAATAAGAATTGTCTCTCTACTTAACTTCGACAATAACTATCATTTTACGCATTGCATGTCGTAATTCTTCTAGAGGAATCAGCGCTTTTACGTGGAATGTTTTTGATATAGTTCGTGTTTGGAAGGTGGAATTAAATGAATACAGTTGTTCTACAACGCCTTGGTAGATTAATTCTTGTTGTAGGGGGATTCCTACTACTCTTATATCTATTCTTTTGGAGCGCAAAACTTGCATATCCTTTTTATATCGCACTAGGAATAGCGTTTTTGGTAAATCCTGTCGTGACATACTTACAAGAAAAACAAAAACTACCGAGAACGTTATCTGTCATAGTAGTTCTTTGCTTTTTAGGTTTTTCACTTATTGGGATACTATTTTTTCTTATAACTGAAATTGTAGAAGGTGCAAATGTTCTTTCTCATATGGTACCTGTCCATATAGAGACACTCGTAAATTCTATAGAAGATTGGATTATGAACACCGTCATACCCTTTTTCAAACAAATGTTTAATCAAATTAACGTTTTATCTGCTACTGATGACCAATCTCTCAATGACCAACTAAGAAATTTAAGCAACCAGGTAATTGCTCAAGCAAGCCAATTCACTCAAGGTTTCTTGCAAAAATTACCTAGTCTATTTGCTTGGATCCCTAATGTGGCTACCGTTTTTATCTTCGCCATACTTGCTACTTTTTTTATTAGTAAAGATTGGTACACTTACTCAAGAAAAGTACATAGATGGATACCTGTAAAGGCGAAAAGTGGAACGATGCAAGTAGTGACAGATTTGAGGAAAGCGTTTTTCGGTTTCATCCGTGCTCAATTAACATTGGTTTCGATTACTGGTTTTATCGTGTTGGTAGGCCTACTAATTCTAAGGGTGGAGTACGTCTTTACAATCGCTCTAATTAGTGCAATTGTTGATATTTTACCTTATTTAGGAACTGGAATTTTATTCGTTCCTTGGATTATCTACTCATTTATTATGGGAAACATCTCACTGGGGATAGGGTTATCTGTTTTATATGTAATTATTGTTGTTCAAAGACAAATTATGGAGCCTAAGATATTATCTTCTAGTATTGGCCTTGATCCATTAGCAACATTAATTGCTGTCTTTGTCGGTTTTCAATTGTTTGGTTTTTTGGGTCTTGTAGCTGGGCCTGTTGTATTAGTCCTATTTAGTTCTTTAAGGAGAGCAAATGTTTTTGGAAATGTATGGAGCTACATCTATCATGGTTCTAATATTAGGTGATAGTATGGGACTCTTCTAAGAGTAAGCCACACCACGTGGCTAACGATGAGTTGTTACTGGTAACGCCACAAAAAGGTGGTGACGCAAATGCGTCACCACCTTTTATTTCCATTTATAATAATCGTGTTTCCATTTTGCATTCTATTTCTAAAAAAAGTGTATATTGGCTTCTTTAATGTTTTCCTTGTTACTGGTAACAATAAATAAAACCCTATGAAGTCTGTGATAAATCCAGGAGTTAATAGAAGTACTCCACCTACTAATACACATAAACCATCTACTATATAGTCAGCAGGTTGTTGTCCAGAAGCAATTGATTGTTGCAAGGCTATCCATGTTTTTTTACCTTGTTGTTTGGCCAAGTAAGCACCCAATACTCCGGTAGCAATAATTAGTAAAATGGTATTCATAACGCCAATGTTTGTCCCCGCTAGTAATAACACCCAAATTTCCAATGCAGGAATAATAATTAAAAATGGTAGTAAATATCTCATTTATACAACTCCTTTAAGGAATCCTACTACTATTGTACCTAATTTATGAGCTAATTAAAAGAAAACAGAACAATGCTAGGAAAATACAAAAGGTACATTCGTTTTGGAATGTACCTTTTGGGTATTATCTTTATAGTTTATTTAAATCTTGATACTGCACAATTAACACTTTTAATAAATAGATTATTAATTATAGTACGCTCGCACGACCGTTATAAACGATTCCTCGTGGTGCGTTTACTGTGATCTCTTGACCTGTTTTTAATACAGAAGTTGCTTGGTCAGCACCTACGATAACAGGAACCCCTAAGTTAATTCCTACTACGGCAGCATGACTTGTTAATCCGCCTTCTTCTGTGATGATTGCTGCACATTTCTCTAAAGCAGGCATCATGTCTTTGTCTGTTCCAACAGTTACTAGAATGTCACCAGTTTTTACTTGGCTGTTCGCTTCTTCAGCAGTTTTTGCCACTACTACGCGACCGTATGCAGAGCGACGACCTACACCTTGTGCTTTAAGAATGCTGTCACCAATTACATGGATTTTCATCATGTTTGTTGTACCAGACTCACCAACTGGTACTCCAGCTGTGATAATAATTGTATCACCTTGGCAAACTACATCTGTTTTTTCAGCTTGCTCAACAGCCATAGCTAACATTTCATCAGTAGTACTAGTTTCTTGTCCAACAGTTGGGTATACTCCCCAAACAAGTGCAAGACGACGTGATACGGATTCATTAGCTGTTACAGCAATGATTGGAGCTTTAGGACGATACTTAGAAATCATACGAGCTGTATGACCGCTTTCTGTAGGTGTTACAACAGCAGCAACGTTAAGATTTAACGCTGTGTGAGCAACAGATTGAGCTACTGCATCTGTTAAGCTTGGTTCAGTAGAACGGCTACGGTCTGAAAGCAGGTTTGTATGGTTCAAAGCTTGTTCCGCACGTGTTGCAATGCTAGACATTGTTGCTACGGATTCTAGAGGATATGAACCTGCTGCTGTTTCACCAGATAACATAATTGCATCTGTACCATCAAAGATTGCGTTCGCTACGTCAGACGCTTCTGCACGAGTAGGACGAGGGTTACGTTGCATAGAATCTAACATTTGTGTAGCGGTGATTACTGGTTTACCTAATACGTTACACTTTTTGATAAGCATTTTTTGTACTAGAGGTACTTCTTCTGCTGGGATTTCTACTCCAAGATCTCCACGAGCTACCATTAAGCCGTCGGATACTTCTAAGATCTCATCGATGTTATCCACACCTTCTTGGTTTTCGATCTTAGGGATGATTTGAATATGAGTAGCATTGTTTTCTTCCAATAGTTGACGGATTTCCAACACGTCAGATGCACGGCGAACGAAAGATGCAGCAATGAAATCAACACCTTGCTCGATACCAAACTTGATATCAGCAGCGTCTTTTTCTGTAATACCAGGAAGTTTTACAGATACGCCTGGAACGTTAACACCTTTTTTGTTTTTAAGTGTTCCTGTGTTCATTACAAGTGTGTGGATTTCTCCGTTTGCTTTATCAATTTCTGTTACTTCAAGTCCAATTAGACCGTCATCAAGTAAGATTTTAGATCCTACTTCTACATCGTCAATTAAACCTTCATAAGAGATAGAGAACTTTTCAGGAGTTCCTTCCACTTCCGTCATTGATACGATTGTTTTCGTACCTGCAACAAGGTCAAATCCACCGTTTACCATGCTATGCGTACGGATTTCCGGTCCTTTTGTATCAAGAAGGATTGCAACGTTCTTACCCGTTGCTTTTGCAGCTTCACGGATGTTAATAATACGAGCACCATGCTCTTCGAAATCACCATGTGAGAAGTTTAAGCGTGTTACGTTTAACCCCGCTTCAAATAACTTTGTTAACATTTCAATGCTTTCACTAGCTGGTCCAATAGTACCGACAATCTTTGCTTTTCTCATTTATATTTCCTCCTCAAATTTACCCTCGTATATTAAATGGATAATTCTTTCGATAAACGGTAGATATCTAAATCCACTTGGTGTTTCATCGCTAAAGCTTGAATGATATCGTAATCTACTAGCTTATTTGCTTCAATTCCTACAGCACGTCCACCCTTGCCATCTAGTAGAAGTTCCACAGCACGAGCACCAAGACGAGAAGCAAGTACACGGTCAGCTGCAGTTGGAGAGCCACCACGTTGGATATGACCAAGAACTGATACACGAGTTTCCATATCTGTTGCTTCTTTTAATTTCTCAGCAAATTCAGTTCCGCTCATTACACCTTCAGCCACTACGATTACACTATGTTTTTTACCACGCTCTTGACCTTTGTTTAAGCGAGCAACCACATCATCCATACTGAATCCTTCCTCAGGGATGATAATCGTTTCAGCTCCACCAGCAAGACCAGTCCATAAGGCAATATCTCCAGCATTGCGTCCCATTACCTCAATGATAAATGTACGTTCATGAGAAGTAGCAGTATCACGGATGCGATCGATAGAATCTAGGACAGTATTTAATGCAGTATCAAAACCAATAGTAAATTCTGTACCAGGGATATCGTTATCGATTGTACCAGGAACACCTACACATGGATATCCATGCTCAGTAAGCTTTTTCGCACCCATATAAGAGCCGTCTCCACCGATTACTACTAGCCCTTCAATGCCATGCTTCTTTAATTGTTCAATACCTTTTAGTTGGCCTTCTAGTGTCTTAAATTCTTCGCAGCGAGCAGAGTATAGCATCGTTCCACCACGTTGAATGATATCACCAACAGAACCTAATTCTAGCTTCTTGATGTTACCACTTATTAATCCTTGGTAACCTTGGTAGACTCCATAGACTTCAATATTATGATAGATTGCTTTACGTACAACAGCACGAACAGCAGCATTCATACCTGGTGCGTCTCCACCACTTGTCAATACACCAATACGTTTAACCATACATTTTCACCTCATTATGTATTCTCATGAGCATCTATTTAGAAGAAAACTCTTTATACACTTTTGTATTTAGTAAGTACTTATGACCCATTAAATAGAAATGTCGAAACTTATCAAAAAATGTAGTATGTTCGGGTCTTCACTAATATTTCTAAAATACCATGAAGCCCGCATCTTCTCAACTATTCTCGAAACATTGAACAAATAGACAAAATAGTCCGTCAAGTGAAAGCGTTTTACTTAGTATAAATTCCCAAATATTATCATGTGAAATATTTCACAGATATTTTATATTATTTCTGTACATCATATTTAGTAAACTTAAAACTAGTCAAGCTTACCTGTTAGCTTATGAATAACTTTTCAAAAAGGCCCAGTTCCGTCCTTGATACGTTATGTTGCCGACATCAAGTTGTTGCAGATCTCTCAACAAAGAAAAGGCACATTTAGTATGTGCCTTTTCTAGAATGTATATTCTATTCGCTTTGATATGCACCGATCTTTTTGAATTTCTCGTAACGATGTTGTACAAGCTCTTGTTTTGACATGGAGATTAATTGAGCTAATGATGCACGAAGTACTTCTCTCATATACTCCGCTTGTCTTTTAACATCCAAGTGCGCTCCACCGCGTACTTCTGGAATAATTTCATCAATAATTCCAAGTTGCTTTAAATCTGGAGCAGTGATCTTCATCGTTTCTGCAGCTACTTTTGCTTTTGATGCATCTTTCCATAAAATCGCTGCTGCGCCTTCTGGAGAGATGACGGAATACGTGGAGTTTTCCAACATATGCAAATGGTTTCCAACACCTAAGGCTAATGCTCCACCACTTCCTCCTTCACCAATAACAACACAGATGACAGGAATGGTCAGACCAGCCATTTCATACAAATTTCTTGCAATCGCTTCTGACTGTCCACGCTCTTCTGCAGCTTTACCCGGATATGCTCCCTTTGTATCAATAAAGCAGATAACAGGTCTATTAAATTTTTCCGCTTGTTTCATTAACCGAAGCGCTTTACGGTAACCTTCAGGATGCGGCATTCCGAAGTTACGTCTAATATTCTCTTTTGTGTCTTTACCACGCTGATGTCCAATAATTGTAACAGGTCTACCATCAAATCGTGCAATTCCACTCACTATTGCCTCGTCATCTCCGTACAAACGGTCACCATGTAATTCCACAAAATCTTCCATTAACAATTGAATATAATCAAGTGTAGTAGGACGTTCTGCGTGTCTTGCAACTTGTACCCTATCCCATGGTTTCATCGATGCATAAACTTCTTCTTGAAGCTTTGTTAATCTCTCTTCTAACCTCTTAATCTCTGCTGTGAGATCAACATCACTTTCCGAAGTAAAATGCTTTAATTCATCTATTTTTTGTTTTAATTCTATAATTGGCTTTTCATATTCTAATGTACTAACCATGGTTTACTCCCCCTGTGTGCATGGATACTATATTAGAGATGGTCTCCTTTAATTCTGTCCTAGGAATAACCGCATCAAGTTGTCCATGTTTTAACAGAAATTCAGCCGTTTGAAAGTCCTCTGGTAATTCTTCTCGAACCGTTTGCTCGATAACACGACGACCAGCAAAACCAATCAATGCTCCTGGCTCAGCGAAATTCATATCACCTAAAGAAGCAAAACTTGCAGACACACCACCAGTAGTTGGATGAGTCATTATAGATATAAAGAGATTTCCTTTTTGGCCAAAAGATTGTAAGGCAACACTTGTTTTAGCCATCTGCATTAAAGATAAGACACCTTCTTGCATTCTAGCACCGCCGGAAGCAGTAAAAATAATAAAAGGTATAGATCTTTTTTCTGCTTCTTCTACAGCAAGTGTGATTTTCTCTCCAACAACAGAACCCATACTTCCCATTCTAAATCGACTATCCATTACTGCAATCATCAAAGGGTTCCCACCTAATCTAGCTGAACCAACTACTACCGCTTCGTTAATACCTGTTTTTTGTTGGTCTTTTCGTACCTTGTCTTCATAATCAGGGAACCCTAAAGGATTGCTGGAGGTATAGTCTCCGTATAATTCTTCAAAGGAATGGGCATCTACAAAAGAATCTATTCTTTCACGTGAAGACATCGGATGATGATAGCCACAGCTCAAACAAACCTTCTCGTTTTTCTTTAGTTCTTTAGAATACATAATTTTTTTACAAGAAGGGCATTTCGTCATAATACCTTCTGGAACATCGTGCTTAGCTGCTTCTGAAGGGATCGTAGCATATTTCTTTTTCTTAGATTTCACAAATAAATCTTTTAGCACCTCTATTACTCCTTCCTTTTCGTAACGATTATCTATCTACTTTACAGAAGTTTTTGCTCAGTGTGTGTCAAAGCATGTCGAGGTGTTTTCGTCAAAATTCTCCAAACGAAAATTAAACTAGTTGATCATATAATGCAAATACTCTAGCTGATTCCTTTTGATTAAGTGCATGCAATAGTTGGAGCAGTGTTTCTACACGTTCTTCCGTCAAAGACTTTTGTTGACCAACTTGTAATGCATAATCATATAAAATAGTCCAAATTCTAAATAGTAGTCTATTATCTGCTGTTTTTAAGATGTCACTAAATACATGATCAACATGTCCATAGCGATTGGAGCGAAGTAGTCTTTCTACTTCACTCAAATCAGTATGTTTATTTAGTATCAATCGAAGAGCATTATGTTCTAAAAGTGTTTTCATCTCACTTAAGTCAGAAACAACATTCTCATCTTGTAAAATAAAAGTGCTTAAAAGACGAACAAGATGATGATCACGAAAATCTCTTAAAAAAGTACCTTCACCTCTTCGTGTCTCAATTAAACCTAATAACTCTAAAGCACGTAGAGCCTCGCGGACAGATGATCTACCAACTTCTAACCTGTCAGATAACTCTCTTTCGGAAGGTAATTTATCTCCGGCAACTAAGCCGTCTTTCGCGATCATATCTCGCAATTGATTTACAATATCTAAGTAAACTTTATTCGTCCTCTCAAGCGCCACTTTCACTATCACTCTTTCCAATTAAAGATAAATTCATTGTTTTTTCTCGAATTTCTTCAGGATCTACTTTTAATCTAGCAACCCCTGTTTCCATTGCTGCTTTAGCCACTGCCGCTGCTACTGCAGGTGCAACACGAGGATCAAAAGGTGCAGGAATTACATAATCCTCACTCAATTCTTCCGTGGTGATTAAGCTTGCTATTGCTTCTACAGCAGCCTGTTTCATTTTTTCATTGATATGCGTTGCACGAACATCTAGTGCTCCGCGGAAGATTCCTGGGAACGCTAGAACATTATTTACTTGGTTAGGAAAATCTGAACGTCCTGTTCCAATCACCTTTGCTCCTGCTTCTTTCGCTTCTTCTGGCATGATTTCTGGAACTGGGTTAGCCATAGCAAAAATAATGGCATCTTCTTTCATGGAAGCAACCATTTCTTTTGTAAGGGCACCAGCAACGGATACCCCAATAAAAACATCTGCATCTTGGATAACATCCGCAAGAGTACCATCAACTTTTGAACGATTTGTGTAAGTTGCCACTTCCGCTTTTGTTGCATTCATACCGGTTGGCCTACCTTCATAGATGGCACCTTTCGTGTCACACATAATAATATCTCTAACGCCATAACGATATAATAATTTGATAATAGCAATACCTGCAGCTCCTGCACCGTTAGCTACTACTTTAATTTCTGATAAGGATTTATCAACTAATTTTAAAGCGTTCATTAATCCAGCAACCGTCACGATAGCCGTACCGTGTTGATCATCATGGAATATTGGTATATTCGTTTCCTTTTTAAGTCTCTCTTCAATCTCAAAGCAGTTAGGAGCAGCAATATCCTCTAAGTTAACGCCTCCGAATGTTGGTTCTAATAATTTCACAGTACGGATAATCTCTTCTACATCCGTAGTGCCTAGACAGATCGGAAATGCATCTACACCAGCAAAACTCTTAAATAGAACTGCTTTTCCCTCCATTACTGGAAGTGCTGCCTCAGGACCAATATTCCCTAATCCTAATACCGCTGTCCCATCAGAGACTACAGCAACCATATTTCCTTTCATTGTATATTCATATACAGATTCAGGCTTATCATGGATTGCTTTACAAGGTTCTGCAACACCAGGTGAATACGCTAAGCTTAAATCCTGCGCATTACGAACTTCTACCTTTGATTTTGATTCTAGCTTTCCTCTGTTTACTCTGTGCATATGTAATGCTTCTTCACGTAATGACATGCAAGACACTCCATTCTGATACCTCTGAATTGGTCTGACCACACTTATACTTAGCATAAAGCATTAAGACCAAGTCGTAAAGTATTTCGATTTATTTTACTACTACATTTTCATTTCCAATTAAGCTTCTTAATTGTTGAAGGAATGAGTCTTGTAAAGATACTCCGTTTTTCCACTCATATATCCTGCCATCAGACTCTTGTCTAATGTAGAGAGAATGGGGACCTGTAAAAGAGTTGATAAGCTCTTTTACTTTCTCTTTCACAGAGGCATCATGTCCTCCCTTAATATTAATGTAAACACTTTCTTTGTCATCTTCAAGAATATTTGTCAGTAAGTTTGCATCTTGCATAATAATTTGTTTCTTGTCATTTCTAGTTTCTACTTTTCCTTTAATCAAAAGTAGTTGTTGATCTGTTAAGTGCGTTCCAATTTTTTTATAAACATCAGGAAAAACAACCGCTTCCGCTTCAGAAAATTCGTCACTTATTCGAAGAAAAGCCATTTGATCTCCTTTTTTCGTTCGAATTCTCCTTACATCTACTACGTAGACCCCTGCGGTACCTGACCCTTCTTTTAGAACTGCTGACAATGATTTGGCACCTTTTTTCCTTAACCCCTTTGCGTACATTTTTATGGGATGATCAGAAAAATAAAATCCAAACACTTCTTTTTCATGTGCTAGTTTATGCATTAGAGGCATGGGCTCGACTGACAATACTTTCGGTTCAGGGATAAAAGTGTCGTCTCCTTCGAATAAGTCATCTTCAAAAGGTTGTACAAATTCTTTGTGTTCGTATGCAACATCGATCGTAGCAAGTAGTGTTGCTCTATTTAAATTGAATTCATCCAGTGCTCCCGATAATATTAGTGATTCTAGTGTTTTACGGTTAACTAATTTAGATGAAACCCTTAACACTAAGTCAAATATATTTTTATAAGGACCATCTTCTCTTTTAGATAGTATCTCTTTTAATGCTGAAGATGGCACTCCCTTTAATGCACCTAAACTATATCTCAACTTCCTCCCCTCTATCATGAAAGGAAAATGACTTTTGTTGATAGAAGGGGAAGTATTGTTACATCTGATTCTTTAGCCTCCATAAGTAACATAGCTAATCTATCTTGATTACCTATAGATGTAGTTAACAATACAGATAAAAACTCCAATGGAAAATGAGCTTTCGCATATGCAAGTTGATAAGAAATCATACTGTATGCTACAGCGTGGCTTTTATTAAATCCATACTGTGCGAAACGGACGATTAAATCATATAATTGTATAGCCCTTTCTTGACTGTAGCCGTTGTTTACAGAACCTTGCACAAACTTTTGTCGTTGTTGTTGTAACACCTGTACGCTTTTTTTGGAAACAGCTCTTCTCAATAAATCCGCTTCTCCTAGTGTGAAACAAGCGACCTTGTGAGCAATTTGCATAATTTGTTCCTGGTACACAATAATTCCATACGTCTCTTGTAAAACTTCCTTCAATACTGGTTCATTTTCTTGATAGTTTTCTATCTTTTCTTTCCTTTTTTGATACAGAGGAATTTGCGCCATCGGACCAGGACGGTAAAGAGCGTTTACTGCTACTATATCCGAGAATTCAGTTGGTTTGATTAATTGTAAAGCTTTCCTCATACCTTCCGATTCCAATTGAAAGACTCCTGTTGTGTCCCCTCTTTGTAAAAGCTTATACGTACGCTCATCTTCAAGTGGAAGCTCGTCCCAATTAATAGTTGTATTGGTCGTTTGTCTAATTAAGGATTGCATTCGTTCTAGTAAAGACAGGTTTCGTAACCCAAGGAAATCCATCTTTAGTAGTCCAATTGATTCTAGTATATCCATTGTAAACTGCGTAAGGGGAATGTCTTCACCGCCATGCAGTAACGGTACTTTCTCGACTAAAGGGAATGGAGAGATAATAATTCCGGCTGCATGGGTAGAAGCATGTCTAGGAAGACCTTCAATTGTCTTTGCCACATGCCACATTTGTTGATTCTGATCTGTTTCTTGAATGAAACTGCGTAGTTCCTTTGATTGCTGGTAAACGTCCTCTAATGTTGTTCCAGGTTTAGAAGGAATGAGTCTAGACCATTGTTCTAATTCTTTTGTAGAAAGGCCAAAGGTTCTCCCGGTATCTCTTATGGCAGCTTTAGCAGCTAATGTACCAAAAGTAACAATTTGGGCTACGTGTTTTTTTCCGTACTTATTTGCAACGTATTCGATAACATCGTCTCGTCTATGATCTGGAAAATCTATATCTATGTCTGGTAAAGAAACTCGATCAGGGTTAAGGAACCTTTCAAACAGCAAACCATATTTTAGTGGATCTACTTTTGTTATTTGCAGCAAATAGGCAACTAAAGAACCTGCAGCAGACCCTCGACCTGGTCCTGTGATAATTGAAGATTCTCTTGCAAATTTCATGAAGTCCCATACGATTAAGAAATAGTCAACAAAGCCCATTTCTTCAATAATCTCTACTTCATAATTTAATCTCTCTTCATATTGTTTTTTGTCTGCTAAATTGATGGAACTCAACCGATCTCGACATAAATTTCTCAATAGATTCGATGGTGTCAGGTCATTATCAATAGGATACTTCGGTAAATAAGTTTTAGTTAGATCTATTTCTACTTCACATTTTTCTATAAAGTCCAGTAGGTTCTCTAAAAGTTCAGGAATATCGTAATAACCTTGTTCCCAATCTTGCTCCGTCCACATGTGTTGGTCAGGAATTTGGTGCCATGCGTGCCGATCCGAAAGTTTCTCATTATCTCTAATGCAAGATAAAACAGAATGCGCGAGCTTCTCTTCTTCGTTCGTATAACGAACAATTGGTGTAGGAATAGTTGTAATATTTAATTCCTTGGCTAATGTTAGTATGCTTGTTCGAATGGAGTTATCTTTTTCTTCATCGTTCTTTGGTGGGACTCCAACAAAGAACGAAAACTCATTTGCTATCTTTTCAACAATTGCTCTTTCTACATGTTGATTTAGATGATTTATCATCAATCCATTATTCGTTGGATCAACCAAAAGGAGACCTTCTTTATAAGCTGTTAACCAGTTTAATGGCAAACCTTTAGATGAGATTGTTTGAAGGGCACTAGAAATTTTCAGTAAATTCTCGTAACCTCTATTGTTTTCAGCAAAAAGTAACGTAGAAGCAGAGAATTCTTCTGTCCATTGCACTGTTGCCCGCATACCTATTAAAGGTTTAATAGTTGCTTCTTTACAAGCTTTATAAAAGGGAATTACACCGCTTAACACACCTTCATCAGCTATTGCCGCGGCCTTTATTCCATGATGTTTGTAGTGATCTATCAATGTCGGAATGGTTATGGTACTAGACAAGAGACTGTAGGAAGTCTGGAGGTCTAGTACAGTTCCTTTAAATGCCATAAGACTTCCCCCTTTCATATAATTCTAGTATATCACCTTATGCAAGAAATACTTCGAACTTCTCCTTCTGTTTTATAAGTTGGGACAAGTTTTCATAACTGTAGACATTAGACCATATAATGAATCAATTAGAAGACTAAATGAGGTGATAGGATGAGCGCATCAGAGGGGTTTTTCCCTGCATTTTTTTATAGTTTTTTTATTGCTCTAGGGGTTTTAATTGGAGGGGTTTTATTAGGTGGCTTAGCTGCGTATTTATTAGGAGATCCTCCGTTAACAGAGATGGGACGGTTAGTGTCTAAGCTTCGTATATGGGCGATTATCGCTGCTATTGGTGGCACGTTTGATACTTTGTATAGTTTCGAGCGAGGTTTCTTACAAGGGGAAACGATTGATTTGTTTAAGCAATTTTTATTAATTTTGTCAGCAATGGGTGGAGCGCAAGTTGCAAATCAATTGTTCACTTGGTGGCTACAGGAGCATATCTCATGAGACTACCTTCTGTTCATCAAAGAAAAGAGTGGCACCGTTTCTTTGCAGGAGCAATTATAGGTGGTTTTGTCAGCTGGGCTATTTTTATCTATATCCATGGTGAGTTACAAGAGTATCAAACAAAAACACTACAGTTTCAAAAAGATCAGATTCAGGATTTAACGAATGATATTGCAATATGGCAAGATGAATATACGAAAATAAATGAGCAAACAGAGAAAGATTTGTTAGTGGAAGATATTGAAGTGAAGATTTTAAATGCTAAAAAGTACGGTATTTTGGCACTTGATAGTAGCCTAGTTGCACAAGATCTAGTGAAGGAAGATTTGAAGCCACTTTTGACGAAGAGAGTGTTAACTGTTTATCAAAATAGAGACCTCGTTAAGAGAGTGATAGAAAATAAAACAGTAGTAATCAACGATCGCCGTTATTCCTTTGTTGTAAGAGAAATGTTCATGTATACGAGGGTCCAAATAACGCTTGAATTGCAGTTGGCTAGTTAACTAATCTAAAATTAACCAAACAAAGAAGAGGAAGTTGCAAAAGACAAAAGTGACTGCACAGGGATTTCCGCTGCAGGGGGACGCTTTCCACGGGGCGGGTTGCTGAGCCTCCTCGTCGCGATAGTTCGCGCTCCTGTGGGGTCTCAGTAACCCACCTTTCCCGTAGGAGTCGCCCCCTTCCGCTTCAATCCCAAAAATATATTGTATAAAAGCATTAATCCTGCAATATTATTAAAGTTAATTCAACGCAAATAAGGTACATTCGTTTTTTGAATGTACCTTTTTAGTACTGTCCCAAATTCTTTCTGAAGATATTACTTTCAGCTTACAAGTTCTAGTAATGATATTCCCGAAATCATTATTACCTTTTCCCTTAACGCGAGTCCTCACAAATCTGCATGAGTTTCTCTTTTACTTCTTCTGCTTCTTCCCAAGAATAAACAGAAGCACCAGATGCTAACGGATGGCCTCCACCATTGTATTGAGATGCTAATTCATTAATGATTGGACCTTTAGAACGTAGCCTTACTCTTATTTGATCTTCTTCCTCAATAAAGAAGCACCATGCTTTCATTCCTGCGAGGTTACCTAAAGAACCGACTAATTGACTAGCTTCTGTTGGTTCAACATTGTATTCTTTCAAAACGGGTAAAGGCAATTTAATAAAGGCTGCTCCATCACTAGTCATCTCGTAGTTTTGTAACACGTATCCTTGTAATTTAGCGACATGCGGTTTCATTTCATACATTTGGTTATACAAATCTGTTCTATCAAAATCGTAACGAATTAATTCACCAGCTACATCAAAAGTTCTCTGTGATGTACTAGGGAATAAAAACCTACCTGTATCACCAACTATTCCAGCATAAATTAATCTTGCTGCCTTGTCAGATAAGACAAGACCATTTTCTTTTTCACTTGTATACCATTCATAAACCATTTCACTTGCCGAAGAGGCAGTCGTATCAACCCATAGTAGATCTCCGTAAGGGTCTTGATTAGGATGGTGATCTAATTTAATGACTGTCTTCGCTAATGCATAACGTTGGTCACAAATTCTTTCTTTGTTTGCCGTATCACATATAATGGCTAGTGCATTCTCAAATTCGCCATCTTCTATATTATCTAAACTCATTAAAAAAGATAGAGAAGGCTCTTCTTTCCCAACTACATAAACTGTTTTATCTGGAAAGGAGGATTTAATAATTTCCGCCATTCCACCTTGCGAACCATACGCATCTGGATCTGGTCTAACATGTCTATGTACGATAATCGTATCGTGCTTTTTTATTTCTTCTAGAATGTTCTTTTTCATTCTTTTGAAACCCCTTTCTATTTAGGTAGAATATAGTGGAATAATTTTGTACAATAAACATATGCATTAGATTTATCTATATTTGAAGGAGCTTACGTTATGCCTATATTTGCGTTCTTAATTATTTTATCATTCTTCGCCTACATCATGTACAAAGTACGTACCATACGAGCAACCCTTCCGTATACCAAATTATATTGGTCTTCGAAAGCAAGTATTTCACTTGGTCTAACAATGTTTCTATTTGGGGTTAACCAATTATTTGTACGAATTACAACCGTCTCCGTTTTTATTTCTCTTTTGTTTATCTTAGTTGGTGTTTTTAGTGCTTTTTATGCATTTAAACGCCTTAAAGAAATTCGTTCTAAAGCCGAAGCAGAATGGGCATAATAGATGAGTTAACTCCAGATTACCGCTATCTAGAAACAGATAGCGGTTTTTCTTTTGTGCCTCTTCATGACGAACCATCCATCACGTAATATGGTCTACTGTTAACTAAATCTCCTGACCAATTTAAACGACCAGCTTTAGCCTAATCTTTTTAAGTTTCGTTTCTAATGGCGATCAATTAATTGACACATTAACATCGCTTTCCCAACTAATAGTTGATCTTTATATAATTCTACATCCACTTTTCCGAATTTTCTTCCTACATCAAGAACATGTGGTTTTACAAGTAATGTACTTTCCATTTGTACCGGTTTCAAGTGATATACTGTCATATTCTCCACAACTAGGTCACCCTTCTTCAACATTCGAAGTGTCCTATTAGCTGTTTCGGTAATTATTGTAGTAAATACCCCATTGGAGATGGTACCAATGTTATTGACCATTTGCGGTGTAACGTCAAATTGAAATATTGGAGCTTCCCCCTCTGAGGAAATTAGTTGCAACTGTTTTGTCACCGTGTCATCTATTGTTTCACCTACTTGAGGTTGTCTTTGACTCATTTGTAGCGCTTTTAACACGTCTTGTCGGCTAATGATTCCAAGGAGTTTTCCTTGTTCATCAATGACAGGTAACATTTCTATACCTTCCCAAATCATTACATGCGCTGCAGATGCCACACTTGTTGTAGGTTGAACACTAATAGGGTGTTTCGTCATGACTTGTTCTATCTTTGAGTCTTTTGTCTGCCCTAATATATCTTTTGACGTTACGACACCTACCACTTTATTGGAAGAGTCTACTACTGGGAATCTACTGTGGGTCGTATGTTGATTAAGTTTTATCCAATCTTCTATTGTAGACTTATCAAAAAGTAAAGCTGTATCTTCGTAAGGTGTTAATATATCTTCCACTAATAAGATCTCTTTCTTGATCAATTGATCATATATTGCTCTATTAATCATTGTTGCAACAGTGAAGGTATCGTATGTAGTTGAGATAATCGGTAACTCTAAACGATCTGCTAATTGTTTTACCTCATCATCTGTGTCAAAACCACCTGTAATCAACACAGCCGCCCCTGCTTTTAGCGCTTCTTCATGCGCCTTTGTTCTGTTACCGATAATGAGTAAGTTACCAGCACCGGTATAACGCATCATCGCTTCGATTCGCATGGCACCTATGACAAATTTTGTTAACGTTTTATGTAATCCTGTTCTACCTCCTAAAACTTGACCATCTATGATATTAACTATTTCAGCAAATGTTAGCTTTTCAATGTTTTCTTTTTTCTTTTTTTCAATTCGAATTGTACCTACCCGTTCTATAGTACTGACATATCCTTTATTTTCTGCGTCTTTTATGGCTCGATAAGCAGTCCCTTCGCTTACCAAAAGGGCTTTGGCTATTGATCGAACAGAGATTTTTTCTCCAACTGGTAGTCCGTCAATATAGGCAAGTATTTGTTCATGTTTTGTCGGCATTTCATTCCACCCTTTGTCATCCTTTATCTTCCTATTATACTACAGATTACATAGGAAAAAGCCAGGCGAAAGTACCTGACTTTTTTCACTTAATTTAGATGAACACTTCCACTTGAAACAGAAAGCTTTATTTCATATTTACCAGTCCCACTTACACCCTTAATGACACCATTTTCACTATCTTCAAATTTCAATATTTTATTACTCGCAATATTTCCACTACTGTACTTACCGTTCAAAGTAAAATCAGCATTATCTGGCAGTGTTAACTGAACATCCCCTGAACTAACATCAAGGTCTATATCTCCAAGAAGTTGAGAGATTGTTACTTTTAGTTCACCAGAGCTTACATCCCCAGATAGTGCCCCTTCAAAGTCCTCTAATCGTACATCTCCTGAACTAATATTTAACTCTGCTTCTTTTGTTATCACTTTTTTAGCATGTAAGTCACCTGAAGAACCATTGTGCTTCAGAGTCTTCGCTGTAATGTTATCTAACTCCATATCTCCTGAACTTAGATTCAAAGATAATTCTTCTAGCTCCATCCTTCCGCCATCAAACGTTAGATTTCCTGATCCAATTGATACAGATAATTTTTCTTGAAAATCCTTCGGGACATTAACTGTTACATTTGATTTAGCATTTAAACCGAAGCGTTCATACCATTTTCGTCTTACTTCTATTATTAGCTCCTTCTTATTACCTTTTACATATAAAGCTCCTTTTCCATCAATCTTTACTTCTATAAAATCTTGTTCTACTGGAATAATGGTTGTATCGCTACTTTCTAGACGCAGATTAAGTGATTTTATATTACTATCCAACTCAATAGGATTTCCTTGTTCCGTTTCTTTTCCAATACCTTCCCCGTATACGACAAAATAAAATACACCAAGTGTAATAGCTGCCAAGAGAATAGCTCCTAGATTTTTCATCTCTTCTCCTCTTTTCCTAATTTATACACTTATTGTATGATAATCCCTTAAACCACTCAATGATCAGAAGTACGAAATTCCTCTACGTCTTAAGTCTTACATATCTTTGGACAAAAAGAAGAAACACAGACAAGAATGGAACACTTGTCTGTGTTTCGTAGATTATCCATATACTCTCTGACGCTCTTTTACTTTCTTTTCTACCTTACGAACGTTATTCGCTACCGCAACGGAAGGTTTATTTAACATTCCATGTAAGTTCGCACCAATAGCAACGAATGCAAATAAAACCCAAGAAATTGCGAATACTTGCTGCACCCCCCCAGCTTGTAATCCTAAATACGGTAAAGACCAAAACACCATACCGAGTAACGCCACAAAGCTAATGGAATACCTAATTCGTCTGTTCAATAAAATACCCCCTTGTCCCATAAGATCCTATACAACAACCTATGCAACACAAGGAAGGTTCATGCTTAAAGTTCTAAAGCTTGTCCAGCTTCTAATACAACGCCAACTCCTTCTGGTAAAGAAGAAACGTAATTTTGTGGGTCTTGTTGGATTGGCGGGAAGGTATTGTAATGCATAGGAACCACCTTTTTCGCATTTAACCACTTCGCAGCGGTCATCGCATCCTCTGGCCCCATTGTATAATTATCTCCTATAGGTAAGAATGCAACATCAATAGAATGACGTTCTCCTAACCATTTCATATCTGTAAATAATCCAGTATCTCCAGCGTGGTAGACCGTTTTCCCTTCTGACTCTACAATAATTCCTGCAGGCATTCCCATATATAAAATTTGGCCATCTTCGGTTTCATAACCACTTCCATGAAAAGCTTGAGTAAGTGTTACTCTACCAAACTCAAAATGATAACCTCCGCCGATAGACATACCATGAGTTGTTAATCCTTGTCTTCCTAAATAAGTAGCAAGTTCATGACAAGCAATCACCGTTGCGCCAGTTCTCTTAGCAATAGCCATGGTGTCACCAACATGGTCATTATGGCCATGCGTTAAAAGAATATAATCTGCTTCCACAGTATCAGCAACTAAATCTGTTTGTGGATTACCTGTAATAAATGGATCGAAAAGCAACTTCTTTCCTTTTACTTCGACTTGTACTACTGAATGTCCATGAAAAGATACCTTCATACCGTTTCCCCCTAAAAAATTTGATAATTCACTCATCTATCTTATCCTAAAGTAGGATGATCTACACTTGATATGCATGTGAAATCGGTTTACATCAGATGAAAAGCTTGATAGTGTAGAAAAAAAGGTACCTGGAGGAAAAATGATGAAAACAAACCGAATTACTAAATTGCGAAATTGGATGACAGAAAGAAAAGTTGATTTATCCATCATTACATCAAAAGAATCCGTATTCTATTTTACTGGATTCTTAAATGATCCCCATGAACGTCTCAATGCATTAGTGGTTACGAGCAATGAAGTGTACTTCGTGTGCCCATCAATGGAAATAGAAGATGTAAAAAATGTTGGGTTTACTGGACCCATAATTGGTTATTCCGATACAGAAGACTCTATTGAATTGTTAGTAAATGCATTACCATCTGAATTAACAGTACCAGTCCAAACTGTCTCTTTAGAATTATCGCAACTCTCCGCTGAACGCTATCTACGTTTACAAGAAGTATTAAGCTGGACTAATGTATACTCTTCTGATGAATTAATAAACATCCTTCGTATGAAAAAAGATCAAGAAGAGTTGTCGTATTTACGTGAAGCAGCTGCTCTAGCAGACTACGCAATTGAAGTAGGAGCAAATGCATTAGCAGAAGGTAAAACAGAAATGGATATTCTTGGACTGGTAGAATATGAATTAAAGAAAAAAGGAATTAACAAAATGAGCTTCTCTACAATGGTTCTAACTGGAGCCAACGCGGCGTCTCCACATGGTGTTCCTGGGACCACAGAAATTAAAAATGGAGACTTAGTCTTATTTGACCTTGGAGTTGTGTACAAAGGATATTGCTCTGACATCACAAGAACGCTTCCCTTTGGTGAGATAAATGAAAAACAACGAGAAATTTACACTGTTGTGCTAGAAGCCCTAGAAAAAGCACTAGCCATAGCTAAACCTGGAGTGAAGGCAAAAGATCTTGATCTAGTTGCAAGAGAACACATTGCAAAAGCGGGCTACGGAGACTACTTCCCACATCGCCTTGGCCACGGCCTAGGTATAAGCGTCCATGAGTATCCATCATTAACATCAACAAACGAATTAGTACTAGAAGAGGGAATGGTTTTAACAGTAGAACCAGGAATCTATGTCCCGGGAGTAGCAGGAGTAAGAATCGAGGACGACATCCTAATAACAAAGGGCGGCATAGAGATCTTAACAAAATATCCGAAGAAGTTGGTATAGATCTCTTAGGATTATAAAAAAATAGGTATAAAAACCAAAAGCAGGTGCGATTCATCATGAATGCACCTGCTTTTGATTTTTTAAAAAATGAAAATCATATTTCTGCAGATATAACGTTAAGTCTTAAAAATTTATTTAGGGATTGGAGCGGAAGGGGGGCGACTCCGGCGGGATAAAAGCGGTAAGCCGAGACCCCACAGGAGCGCGTTCTTTAGCGACGAGGAGGCTCGGCACCGCCCCGCGGAACGCGTCCCCCCTGGAGCGGAAATCCCCTTGCAGTCACTACGCTGCTTTATCTCAATTTTTTCTAACTTAAATAAGTGTTAAACCTGTTGTAATTGAGTTAAAGCATCCGCATAAGATAAATCATGAGCTTCCGCCACCGCTTGATATGTTACATATCCATTTATCGTATTCAACCCTTTTAACAACGCCGCATTAGAACGAAGCGCTTCAACATATCCCTTAGATGCAATTTGAACAGCATAAGGAACCGTTACGTTCGTCAAAGCAATCGTAGACGTACGAGGCACTGCTCCTGGCATATTCGCTACAGCATAATGCACTACCCCATGCTTTACATAAGTAGGATCATCATGCGTTGTAATCTTATCCGTTGTCGCAAAAATACCACCTTGGTCAATAGCAATATCTACTACAACTGATCCTGGAGTCATTTGCTTAATAAGATCTTCTGTTACAAGTTTTGGCGCCTTTGCACCTGGAATCAGTACAGCCCCAATCACAAGATCGGATTGCTTAACAGCTTGTTCGATATTTAAAGGGTTAGACATTAAAGTAGTAACATCTTTCCCAAACAAATCATCTAACTGACGTAAGCGATCTGGGCTTAAATCTAGAATAGTAACATCTGCACCTAGACCAACAGCCATTTTTGCAGCATTTGTACCTGCAACTCCCCCACCAATAATCGTAACTTTTCCACGCTGAACACCTGGAACTCCTCCAAGTAAAATTCCTTTTCCACCATGGATTTTTTCTAAGAACTGCGCTCCGATTTGCGTTGACATACGACCAGCGACTTCACTCATAGGCGTTAGAAGAGGCAACGCATTACCAACTTGAACAGTCTCATAAGCAATACCAATAACCTTTTTCTCAATTAGAGCTTTTGTTAACTCAGGCTCTGCTGCTAAATGAAGGTAGGTAAATAAAATTAATCCTTCACGGAAATATTCATATTCACTCTTTAATGGCTCTTTTACCTTCATTACCATATCCATGGACCAAGCTTCTTGAGCTGTATCAACTATTTTAGCTCCAGCTGCTACATACGTTTCGTCTGTAAAGCCAGAACCTAATCCAGCTCCACTTTCAATATATACTTCGTGACCAGAACGAACTAGGTTTACTACACCAGCTGGCGTCATTGCCACGCGGTTTTCATTATTTTTAATTTCAGTTGGTACTCCAATACGCATGAAGAATCCCTCATTTCGTCAAAATTCAATCTTTACTATAACACTATGAATTAAAAAAATCGATAACGGAATAAAATTTTGTAATCGTTTTCACAAAAGTTTCTATTTAGTCCCTTACGCAAATGGACCTCCCTAGTTTAAAATAAGTAAATGTGAAGGAAAAGGAGGTCACAATATGGCAACAGCTTTACTAGAAAAAATAGGACTAGAACGTGTGCCTCAAGAACAAAAAACTACTTCTTGGCTCGAATACGCAATTATGCAACTATCCTTTTCAGCCAATACTGGAAATTTCTTATTACCTGCTTTAGCAGTTCTTCATGGAGGCCTTTCTCCATTAGCAGCTTTTGGCTCTACTTTTATTGGAGCTACACTAGCATTTATCCTAGTTTCTTTATTAACTCTACCTGGTTCTCGTTTAGGTTTACCAGCACAATATGTAATGCGATTACTCCTTGGTACTAAGCTTTCTCGTTTCTTTGCGTCTCCAGTTAGATCTATCACATCTTTATACTGGTTTAGTGTTCAAACAATTGGTGGTACATATGTCATTCAATCTATTACGGAGATCGTATTAGGAAAAAAAGCTCCCTTCATCCCAATTGCTCTTCTACTAGCGATTATTATGTCCGTGCTTGCCGTTGTTGGATTTCATGCAGTAAAAAATGCTATAAAATTATTTTTACCTTTATTATTGACTGGGCAACTCTTAATGTTATTCTTATTAGTTCCTTCCTACCAAACTTCTGTCTCAGCTTCAGAAGGTCCTTTTTCATGGTCTATGTTTATGTTGTATGTCGGTCTGACTTTTGTTCAATATGTATCAGGAGTAAGTGCTTCCTCTGACATTACTAGATATGCAAAAAGTCCCACTCAAGGGGCCGTTGGAGTAGGAATTGGGAATATCATAGGATTTGCGATAACTGCAGTCATCGCAATTTTATGTGCAACGGTGTATCAAACTAGCAATCCATTTGTTTCCCTAATTGATGAGGCTACTTCAGTTTGGATAATTATAATATTGGGATGTTATGCCGTATTATCCATGGTATCCATTAACCTTAGTAATGCATACACTGGAAGTTTCAGTTTATTGAATATTTTTCCACAAATTGGTCGAATGACATCTGCAGCTGTTTTCGGAATAATTGCTACGTTAACAAGCTTATATACTCCTCTTGTTACAGAAGCACAAGGAATTATTCAATTATTCGGATATGTTATCATACCAGTATCCGCAATAATTGTTGCCCAATATAGCATTGTAAAAAGACTACGTCTAACAGAGCAAGAAGTATTACAATTAACAACTAACGTACCAACTAAAAGGATTTCCGTCTTCTCTTTATTATTCGGAGCGGTTGTTTATATTTTACTTCCGGATTCTATTTCACCAGGATTTGTAACCTTTATTATTACTTTTACTTTTTATCTAATTGGGAAGAGGAATGAACTTAGGCTTGCAGAAAAGAATGTAGTAAGTGCATAGCGAAGATTGTTTAGAGGATTTCATATACCACATGATAAAACAAAAGAACTTCCAAGAGTTATTCACCCTTGGAAGTTGTCTTTTTAATGAAGGTCATTCATATTTTTTTCTTCTGCATGAAGTGGTTCTTGCACCATTCCAGAGCTGTAAGAGTCCATAATTTGACGACTTGTTTCTTCTGCACCTTGCTCGTTGTACGTTAAAAATTCTTTTGGTTCGCGCTTTTTCATGTTTCTCATCCTCCCTATAATTGGTCACCTTATTATGAGAAAAGAAGGCATTTCCTATACAGAAAGGAGTAAAGAATGGAAAAGTATTTTGTTTATGATCAACGCCTTGACCTCCATGTACCATTAAAAACTATTCCATGGGAAAAATTATCTAATGATGAAACAAAGGCTATAGAAGTATTTTGGGAAACAGAAAGAGGTAAAATCCCTACTAAAATTAAGTCATTGGATCAAAAAATGGAAAGAATACAAGAATATCTATCGAAAGAAGAATCATTCAAAAAAGCTTGTGAATGGAACGATGCTTTGTCGAATTTAGCTTCCATCGTAAATGACTTATGGCTTTGGTACCGAATCAGGTAACAAAGCTTTTTTCTTTTGTAGTAAATATCTAAATTCATAGTAATGTTTTGCAAAATCAGTAACATTTCTAGTGAACTGATAATTACTTGTTGCACCTATCATCATGGATAAAAGAGGTGCACCAGATACTTGCTGGTGACGGAACAAGAAGATGCCATAACTCTTAATGATTTGCTTAATTGGCTTTTCAAACCAAGTTTCATCTGCAATTACTTCTGGGCCATCATAAAGATATGGATGATCAACTTTCTCCGCTTCTTCCACTAATTCTTTCCAAGCAGAACCACAATGACGCTTGGACAAAGTTCCTGCATGAAACACCTGTAGGGAGGCTGACATGTCAAAAGGAGACTGTGGATTAACGCCATAACACATAGCAGTTAGTTGAATTGCTCGGAGATTAATAATCATCATTGCTGGCACATCACTTAATAGAGCAAGTACATCTCCAGTTCCTGTAACAGAACCTTGCACTAAAGAGTATAAACGTAGCCTAGATACTTGTTGGTCTCTAATATACTGCAACTGATGGATTGGCAGTCGTTGAAGATCTTCAATATTCTCTACACTAGAATCGAAAATTTTTGCAGCTTGAATGATTCGAGCTTTTGCATCTTGTTGATATTGACTTCCTTGGATATACGAATGTAAATAAAACATCCATGTGTCCATCTTAGAGAAAATTTCTTTCTTAATATGTTCCGGTACTCGCTCAATCACTTGTTGTATGACTGTCTCGTAAATCCTTTCAAAATCATTCTTTTCATATTCATAAAGGGATTCTTCCCATTTCTTCAAGTTATTCCAATTCTTTTGGTCCTCTATCGTCCACTCCATTTGAATCCTCCTAACATATCGTCTCCCTTCTCTAATTCGATATAAATGAGAGAAACCCTTTTTAAATGGGTGATTGGACGCATATATGTTTTGGTTTGGTGTTGGAATAATGGCAACTTTGGTGGATTAAAGGACCCTTGGCCTCTTTTTCTGCTTTTGCACTATTTGATTACGTTAGGTAAGGAGACTCATCTAATTACAAGCCACGTCACGTGGCTAACGATGAGTTGTTACGTCACGTAACAAAAAACTGCCCAGAAAATCTAGGCAGCCTAAGGTAATTATAGAGAAGCTTTGTCCATAGTATCGCGAGCAATCATTACTTCTTCATTTGTAGGTATTACTAAAACTTTAACAGGTGAATGAGGATAGCTGATGAATGCTTCTTCCCCGCGGATATTATTAAGAGCTGGATCCCAATAGATTCCCATGAACTCTAATCCTTTTAGAACTTTTTCACGAACAACAATACTGTTTTCACCAATACCAGCAGTAAACACGATTGCGTCTACACCGTTCATACGAGCAGCATAAGAACCGATGTATTTGTGAATACGGTTAGCAAATACTTCAAGTGCTAACTCTGCACGCTCGTTCCCTTTTCCTGCTTCTTCTGTAATGTCACGTAGATCGCTTGAGAAACCAGAAACACCTAACATTCCTGATTCTTTGTTCAATACGTTTAATACTTCGTCAGCGTTCTTCCCTGTTTTCTCCATAATGAATGGAATTAATGCAGGATCGATGTTACCAGAACGAGTACCCATTGTTACACCTGCTAAAGGAGTGAATCCCATTGAAGTATCAATAGATTTTCCACCTTCGATTGCAGCAATTGATGCTCCATTACCAAGGTGGCATGAAATTAAACGAATTTGTTCTTTTGGACGACCTAATAACTCTGCTGCGCGCTCAGAAATGTACTTATGAGAAGTACCGTGGAATCCATATTTACGAATACCTAATTCTTTGTAGAAAGAGTACGGTAAAGAATATAAGAATGAGCTTTCTGGCATAGATTGGTGGAAAGCTGTATCAAATACTGCAACTGCAGGAACGTTAGGAAGAACCGCTTGGAACGCTTCAATTCCTGTAACGTTTGCTGGATTATGAAGAGGAGCAAGGTCAGATAACTCTTTGATTTGCTCTAATACTTCGTCTGTAATTAATTCTGAGTCATTGAATTTTTCCCCGCCATGTACAACACGGTGACCAATTCCTTCGATTTCATTTAAAGAGGAAATAATACCCGCTGTAACTAGCTTATCTAATAATAATGAAACAGCCACAGTGTGATCCGGGATGTCTGTTACTTCTTCTTGCTTTTCTCCGTTCACAGAGATACTAAATACCGCATCGTTTAAGCCAATACGTTCAATTAGTCCTTTTGTAATAACGGACTCTTCAGGCATATTGAAAAGCTGGAATTTAAGTGAAGAGCTTCCTGCGTTAATAGCAATAATTTTAGACATGTTGTGTTTCGCTCCTTCTTTTGCATCATGCATCTATATCGTTCAAAACTATTTTATCTCTCAACTAACCATTTAATCATTGAGTGTTACCCATTTCAAGACAGACCTTGTTATGATAACGCTTCCTTTAATAAGTGTTTATTTTCTGAATTATACAATAAAAATGACGCACTCTAAATTAGAATGCGCCTTCTTCTGATTTTTATCAATCGATAGTACATAGTATCCTAAAAACCTCACTGCTTAGATTGCTGGAACCAATTTTCTACATCTGCTAAGAAGCGTTGCATGGCTGTTTGGTTAGAAAGAGACGGTACTTTTGCTAACAGAACTTCTTGCGGAGCTTGAATTGCTTCCCCTTTTTTCTGAATGACTAACAAACTTTTGGCAGTAGCCTCAGAAGTAAATAATGTCTGTGGTAGTTGCATAAACGCTTGAATGTGTCCTTCATGATGAAGATACTCTTGCAGTTTTTTTGCTTCTTCGCTTTCAAATAAAGTGTTAGGCACAAGGAAAAATAGATAGCCACCTTCTTTGGTATGGCGCATGGACTGTTCCATAATCAGATGATGAGCATAGGAATGTCCTTTTGTTGATTTCAAGGTAAATTCTTTTGCTTTTTCATCATTGGGGTAATACCCAACTGGCAAATCTGCAACTACTAAATCAACTGGATCAATAAACCAGTTTTCTAATGTATCTTGAGCTACTAATTCAACTGGTTGTTGGCATAAATTAGCCATTACGTAGGCTAATTGAAGAAGCACTTCGTCTAAATCAATTCCAACAGCGTGAACTTGTTGGCTACGGTCACTCCATTGTTCTAGCAAAGAAACTACTAGATTTCCCGTTCCAACTACAGGGTCTAGCAAACGCACCGTTTCCAAGTTAGTAGTAAATCGATTAGTTAAGTATCCTAGTAACAAACCAATGGAATCAGGCGTCATTTGATGGTTTGGTTGAACATGTTCCTTCATTCCTTTTAGGACTGCAAGTTGAAAACTTTTACGAATGATACTTTTATCAATAATATCTATTTTAACTGTTTGGTAAGACTTTTCTAATTGTTTTCGACCTATCTCACTTACCTCGTCTTGTAATATGCTTCCTTGAAACATGTTTTCTCCAGTTTCCGCAAGCGCTTCTAAATAGGTACATTGTAATTCATTTTGTAATAGAACAGTGGTTTCATTAAAAACTTGAAATAAATGTTCCATTTGTGTAATTGATGATGTCATATTGTCCTCCACTACTAATACGTTAATCTATAGAAATACTATAAGGTCTTATAATAATTACTGGCTACTTGGCGTAACAAACAAAAGAAGCCATCCAGAAGTATAACATTTCCGGACAGCTCGAACAAAGAAGTGTTAATTACGCATTCTTCACTGCTTCCACAGCAGCTTCGTAATTAGGGTGATTTGTTGCTTCGGATACATATTCTACATATGTAACTTCATCATTTGCATTCACAACAAATACAGCACGAGCTA